>JAIWOH010000187.1 GCA_020216985.1 Nitrospira sp. | reverse complement strand
AGCGGCCCCATCAAGCGCTCGGGTACCGCAGTCCCGTCCAATTCCGCGCGCAACAGTCAACCCAGGTGGCTTGATTTCAGGGGAGCACTACAGGTGGCCGCGGCAGCTCTGGTATCAGGCTGTGCAACCATGAGCCCCCAATGTCATGTGGATGTAGATTCCATTTCCTCAGAATGGCTTGGCGCCAAGAAAACGTATATCTTGTTGCCTGGCAACGAAGATACATCGGCGGAAGACCTTCAGTTCAAAGAGTTTGCAACATACGTTCACCGAGCGCTCGCCACAAAGGGCTTCGTGAGAGCAGATAGCATCGAGAAGGCTGAACTCGTGGTATTTTTGGCCTATGGAATCGGTGATCCGAAGGAACATCTCGACTTTGCTCCCGGTGTGGGTCAAACCGGAGTATCTTCCTCAACAACCTTCGGCACGCTCAGCACATATGGAGGTTATGGAACGTATTCTGGCACTACGACGTATACGCCAACATACGGAGTCACCAGGTGCACCACGCACGTCGGCTCATATACGATCTACTTTAGGTTCATGCTTCTTGATGCATACGACCTTGAGACTTATCGGAAAGAGAAAAAGTTTAGCCAGTTATGGAGAGCCACAGTAACGAGTACCGGATCAAGTGATGATCTTCGGCGAGTGTTCCCGATCTTAGTTACTGCCTCCAAAACACATTTGGGATCGAATACCGGACAGAAGGTGCGAGTAGTTATCCACGAAGAAGATGCAGCGGTGTTGGAGATAAAAGGTGTAAAGCCAGAGCCAGCTAAGCCAACACAATGAACTCTCACAAGCACATCGAGTCGGACTCGCTACGTCGGCGCTTTGCGCCGCCTCCGCTCGCCGCTCATGCGCAGCGTTGGGCAGCAACTTGGGAAAGGAGGCACACGAAATGAAGCAGAAAGTGACGCCGTTCTTAATGTTCAACGATCAGCTCGAGGCGGCCATGGAGTTCTACACCGCCACCTTCCCGGACTCAGAGATCAGGAACGTCGCCCGCACCGGCAAAGACGGCCCGATCAGTTCCGCCGAGTTCGTCGTTGGTGGTCAGGTCTTCATGGGCTATAACGGGGGCTCGTACTTCAGCTTCTCCGAAGGTTTCTCTCTCTATGTTGACTGCAAGGACCAGGCGGAAGTCGACGAGTACTGGGACAAGCTCGTCAAGGCCGGCGCAACGCCTACCGCGTGCGGCTGGATCAAGGATCCGTTCGGCCTCTCGTGGCAGATCGTGCCACGACGTTTCATGGAGCTAATTGGCGACAAAAATCCCAAGAAAGTGCAGGCTGTGATGGATGCGATGATGAAGATGGTGAAGCTCGACGTGGCGGCTCTTGAACGAGCCTACAACGAGGCGTAGCACCATGGCCCGCCACGCAGCCTAATCATTGAAATTGCCGCCCAACAATCGCTTCCAGCCGACGTCGGCGCTAACGCGCCGCCGCTGCTGAAGCGGAGCGTTAGGCGCAATAAACCTTGGAGTACTCTGGCGATGGCCATGGTTGAAGAAAAGGTCGAAAAGGGGCTCGGACTTCTCGACCGCATACAGCCGTTCTTGCTGTTGGGCTCCATCGCCGTCGGAATAAGTCTTGCCAAGGCCATGCCATCGTTCGCCGCGCAACTCGCACCGCTGGTGACAGCGGGTGTGTTCCTCGTGATCTATTTCATCATGCTCGGAGTGAGGACGCGCGGAGTCATGCACGCATTTGCCCGTTGGAAGCCGACCGTACTCGCCATTGGCATCAACTTCCTGATCACACCCCTGATTGCTTGGGTGCTCGGTTATCTCTTCCTGCAAGATGATCCCGACATCTGGGTCGGCCTGATCTTGTATCTGGTGACACCCTGTATCGGTTGGTATCTCGTGTTTACCGAGCTAGCAAAAGGCGATGTTGAGTTGGGTGTCAGCCTCCTCTTCTGGAACGTCGTTCTGCAAATCGTGTTGTTGCCGGTCTATATGACGTTACTGGCTGGGACCGTCATTCACATCGAGATCACTGACATATTGCGCAGCGTGATCACGTTCCTTGTATTGCCGCTGGCGTTGGCGGGCGTAACGCGCTGGCTGCTGGATCGATCTGCCATTTCTGTGGAGGTCGCGTCTAGGAGGATCGCGCTGCCTTATCTGAAGGCGATCACACTGATGGTCGTGATCGCGGCCATGTTTGCATCACAAGGAGCGGTGTTGTTCGAGAACCCTTCAGTCGTTCTGAAGATGATTCTTCCCGGTGGCGCCTTCTTCGTCATCGCCTTGTTGATGGCCATTGTTGCCGCTCGACTGTTCCGCCTCACCTATCCGGAGTTCGCGCTTCTTGCTTTCACGACCACCGCACGCAATTCGGAAGCCTCTCTCGCGGTCGCCGTTACCGCGTTCGCGAGCCCGTTGGTTGCTCTGACCGTGGTAATCGGGCCCAGCATAGAACTACCGGTTCTCATTCTGTTTCTGCACATTGTGCTGTCGATGCAGCAAAAGGGATGGCTTGCTACGGCCCAAGAAAGAAGCGCCTAACGACCGGTTGCAGCGGACGGTCCGCAAGCGGCCCGCCGCTGAACCGGAACGTTAGGCGGACCAAATACTCGGTGAGGTGTTCTTATGTCAAGCGCAGCCAGCGTACTCGATGAATGGAAACAACGAATATCACGTTCTCACAGAGCCCACAAGAAAGCGGCGGCATTCTATGAAGCATGGAGCCGCCGGCTTGGAATCATTGCTGCAGTCTTGTCAGCGATAGTTGGTACTACTGTGTTCTCGACGTTGGAGGAGGCGTCACTTCACATAGCAATCAAAGTTATCTTGGGGCTATTTAGCGTTGCTGCTGCCGTCTTTGCTGCTCTGCAGACGTACCTAAAGTTACCCGAACTCGCGCAGAATCACAGCAAGGCAGCAACAGACTTTGGGGACTTGCGAAGGCGTATAGAGAGGCTGGAGGCAAATCCTCCAACTTCTGAGAAATTAGACGTCGCCTTGGCGGCCCTTGATGAAGAGTGGAGGGCAATAAGCGAAAGAGCACCTATAATCACGCAGAAAATATATGAGCAAGTAGAACGCCAGGCTGCCCAACAAGTCGCTCCAGGCGACGCCAAAGAGCGGCGCGCCTGAGCTTCGACGTTGGGCGTCTTAACGAACTTCGTAGATGAAGGAATATCTCGCTAATGGTTGGTTCAAGGCCGGTTTCTGGCTGGCGGTCATCGGCTGGAGCCCGCTGTGGGTCATTGTGCTATTGGCTGCCATTGGCTTGTGGCCTGATCCAAACCCAAATCCTATCGGTCCTGGGCTTCTTTTCTTCTTTACGTTCTGGCCTGCGGTAATCTTGCTGGGTATTGGTGTGTTTCAGGTGAGGCGTCAGCGCAAGTAAGAGACGCTGTACGCCTAACAATTCGTTGAAGGCGGATGTCCCTGTCGGGCCGCCGCCTTAACTCAAACGTTAGGCGAGGGGAGGCTGCCGCGAAGAACGCCGATTCGAACCGAGTTGCCGCTGTTGTGCCGTTGGTGGTGCGGGTCGCTCGTCCGCTGGCGAGCGGCTCTGGCAGCGCGGCTTGCAGTTGTGGGATTCATGCCCGTCGGAAGAAGAAAACCCGTATCGCTTTAGGCGCGCCCGCTGTCCCGGCCGAAAATCAGAGCAATCAACGTGCAACGTGGCTGTCGTGCTATGCCGGCCAAGTTGTAGCGGTAGCCAACGGCTCGTTGAAGAATGTCATGTTCGGTTGTCGCGCTATCGTTGCGCTCGATGCCGGCGCGAAGTGGCAGTCGGTGCCTTCGCTCAACTGGCAGCTAACCCCTCCATCGAGCGGACATGCCCCGGCGAGCCGGGTCATGCCGCTCATGTCGAGCGTTCTATAATCGTCAGCGCTTGCATCAGGCGCTGGGCTATCGGAGCCCGGAAGAGTTTGAGCAGCAGGAAAGCGGCGCGTAATTCACGCGTCTGTTTTTTCGGGGCCATCTCAGCCTGACCCTTTGATCTTGATTCTTGATTCTTGATTCTTGATTCTCCCTCTCTGTTGTCGGAGCCCAATTGCCCGCTGATGATTCCGATTACGATGGCCTGGGCGACGAAGCGGCCATAGGGTAGGTGGCGGACCTCCGCCCAGTCAGCCTCTCTCCAATAATTCCGTTTTGAGATCCGCTTGAGGAAGTGGTGTGTGGTAAACGGACTTGTGCCTCTATCCAGCAAGTCGTCGAAGTACCGGTTATAGCCGATCGGCAGGCTGGCAACGAGCATGCCGCCGGGTGCAAGGCAGGTAGAGCGGACATGTTCGATCGCCCGAAGCAGCTTGGGCGGATCCTGCGGCTGTTCATCCCACCCCACGTGTTCCAACGTGGAGATGCTGACGATCAGATCGTATTGCCGCTGTGGCGTGAACTCGATGATGTCTTGATTGATCACTCCCGGGCTCACTTCGTATTTATCGACGATGTCATGCTGAACGGAGAAATAGTGAGAGAGGACATTGCCGATTTCGAGAATCCGTGCGCCGTGATGGCGTACAAGAATCTCTCGAAAAATCGGGATTTCGACGCCTCGTTCGTTTTTCCAGGTCCTGTTATAGGGGTGATAGAGATACTCGTATTCCCTGCTGTCGAAGCGGAAGGTTTTGTTTCGCAGACAGCGGGTGAGCCGCATTTTCAGGAAACGCCAGTACGGCCGGACGATGCCCTCGTCCGTCGGCTTTCCTGTGTAGTCGTAGGTGTAGGACACAAAGCCGTTGCGGAGAGTTATTCGAAGATGATGCGGGAGCCCGGCGATTTCATTTTAAAAATCTGGAGCGCACTGTAGATGCCCTTGGCCGGGTGGTTCAGGATCAGACGAGAGTTGGTGATATGGGTGTCGAGCAGTTCATATTGTCCGCCGCTATAGTACAGGTCGCAGTCGTCGATCTGACAGTTCTTATAGACGTGATTATCCAGCGCAAGCTTCGCTTTGCTGAACGTCTGTCCGTCGATCACGATATAGTTCGGTTCCAATCCCATCGATTTCGTCCTCAGCCGTGTGCATGATAGCAAAGTCGGCATGCGACGTAAACCGGACGGTGTGGTCGCGGATGAACGGTCGACTTGTTTTGTAGAGACCGGCCATTGCGATTGCATGCCGGGGTGCCAGGGACGTTTCGAGAGTTGTTCAGCGTAGCCCCCACGTCAAATCCGATCTGATTCAGTGAACTCGACCAGGGCTATCAGACACAGCCGGCCAAACTTTGGCTTGCACCGTCTCCGGGAGCTGTATACAATACCGCGGCTTTTCAGGTAGTTAGCCTCTCGCTGCTCCTGCGATTGGTCCGACGGTTTCCCCACTCGCTTTATGTACTTTCGATGGGTTGAAGCCAGGGGAGCCGTGTGACATAAGAGGCATGTTTATCCACCAGGAGGAAATCCCGTGAGTGATTCAGCAATTGTGACGTTCGCATTGATTGCCGCCGTGGCCGGTATCGGCTACGGCCTGTATCTGGCCATGTGGGTGTTCAAACTGGATGCCGGCAACGCCAAGATGCAGGAGATTGCCAAGGCGATTCAGGAAGGAGCCGGCGCCTACATGAACCGGCAGTATAAGACCATCGGGGTCGTCGCGACCGTGCTCTTTATCGTGTTGGCGGCGGCGGGGGCGGTGTCCGAGAAGTTCGGTTTGCTGACGGCGGTCGGGTTTTTGGTGGGGGCCGGCGCATCGGCCATTGCCGGTTACGTGGGCATGATCATCGCCGTTCGAGCGAACGTGAGGACGGCGCAAGCGGCTCATGACGGATTGAATGCCGCGTTGACGGTCGCGTTTCGGGGAGGAGCCGTTACCGGGCTGTTGTTGATCGGCTTGGGCCTGTTGGCGATTACCGGCTTTTATACGATCGCGCAAGCGATCGCGGGACAAGAAAAAGCCATCCATGCTCTGCTGAGTCTGGGATTCGGCGGCAGTTTGATTTCCGTGTTCGCCCGCGTCGGTGGCGGTATCTACACTAAGGCGGCGGACGTCGGAGCCGATCTTGTCGGCAAAGTGGAAGCCGGCATTCCGGAAGACGACCCGCGCAATCCGGCGGTGATTGCGGATAATGTCGGCGACAACGTCGGCGACTGCGCCGGCATGGCGGCGGACCTGTTCGAGACCTATGCGGTCACGACGGTGGCGGCGATGGTCTTGGCGTTTACCATGTTTAAGGGGGCCACGGCGCCGATTTTGTATCCGTTGGCGTTGGGCGGCGTCACGATCTTCGCGACCATCATCGGCATTCTCTTCGTCAAGGTGAGCCCCGGCGGTGACATCATGCCGGCTTTGTACAAGGGGCTTTTTGTGGCCGGAGGAATCGCGGCCGTCGCGTTCTTCCCGATTACGTCGCAAATCATGGACGGCGTCGGCGGGACAAGCGGTGTCAGTTACTACGTGGCGGCGTTGCTTGGGTTGATCGTGACGCTGGCGCTGGTTTTCATCACCGACTACTACACGTCGAAAAGTTACGAGCCGGTCAAGTACATCGCCAAGGCCAGTGAAACCGGTCATGCGACGAACATCATCGCGGGATTGGCGGTCGGCATGCAGTCGACGGCGGCGCCGGTCGTCATTATCGCGGCGGCCATTTTGGGGAGCTACTGGATCTGCGGCGGAGGGGAGTCCGGCGGCTTGTACGGTGTGGCGGTGGCGGCGGTCTCCATGTTGTCGATGGCGGGTATTGTGGTGGCGATCGATGCGTTCGGACCGATTACCGATAACGCGGGCGGCATCGCCGAAATGTCGCATTTGGGCAAAGCGGTCCGCGACATCACCGATCCGCTTGATGCGGTCGGGAACACGACCAAAGCCGTGACCAAAGGGTACGCGATCGGCTCCGCGGGGTTGGCGGCCGTGGTTCTGTTCGCCGAGTATGCGCGCGAGGTGACGGCGCATAATTCCGCGATGACCGCGTTCGATCTCTCGAACCCCAACGTCTTGGTCGGGTTGTTCATCGGCGGGATGTTGCCGTACATTTTCGGGGCGCTTTGTATGAAAGCGGTCGGGCAGGCCGGCGGGTTGATCGTGGAAGAGGTGCGCCGGCAATTCCGGACGATCAAAGGCATTATGGAAGGGACCGGCAAGCCGGAGTATGGCACCTGTGTGGACATCGTCACGCAGGCGGCCATTCAGAAGATGATGATTCCCGGCTTGATACCCGTCTTGTCGCCAATCTTGGTGGGACTGATTCTCGGTCCTCAGGCCTTGGGAGGGGTTCTGGTCGGAAGCATCGTGACGGGGCTGTTCGTGGCCATTTCCATGACCAGCGGCGGCGGCGCCTGGGACAATGCCAAAAAGTTCATCGAAGAGCAGGGGTTGAAGGGAACCGACACACACAAAGCCGCCGTCACCGGCGATACGGTCGGTGATCCGTACAAGGACACGGCGGGACCGGCCGTCAATCCCATGATCAAGGTGATCAACATCGTCGCGCTTTTGATCGTTTCCTTGATCGTCCGATAGCGCGCGGTACTCTCTTGGCCCTCACGGAGCGTCGCTCGTCAGGCGCTTCCGAGCTCCGCATCGCATGGAGCGAGTGGAAATTCGGAGCGACGCTTTGTCTACGCAAGAGCAAGAGAGAGACGGTTCGTGCATGAGCTTGACGGGGTGCTGGTCCTGGAGTAAGGTGACACCAGAGGCCGGTGTGAGAGAATCGGCCGGGTCGGTTTCTCCGCGGAGGTGCTCGAATGGAAAAACAAGAGCGCAAGCAAGAACCCAAGCGCGAGCCTCAGACCAAGGAAGAAGTCAAAGCCAATCCCAAGGTCATTGAGACGGGGAAAAAACTCAAAGAAGACATCGACAAGCTCGTCGATGAAATCGACGACGTGCTTGAGAAGAACGCGGAAGAATTCGTGAAGAACTACGTTCAAAAAGGAGGGGAATAGTACCCGAAGGGGTTCCATTTCTCCCTTCTTGCCATTCGGCATTCGGTGTCGATTCTCGCCTTGCCGCGCTTCTTTCCTGTTCCATAATCTCCAAATTTCTTCAGGTTCGTCAAACATTTGCAAACAAGTGGGTCGGCGTGTCGGTTTGACAAAGAGAGGGGGAGTCATTACGATCCATTCGTTCCCGCTTATTTCGAATGACGACGCAGAGTCTCTTCTCTGCCCGACATGGTACGGTGAGAGGCGAGGTATGCATGGGGTCCAAACTCTGGGTCTTTCGCGATATTGACCTCACCCGACGGGAGGCCTTGGCCCAGGCTCTGGCGATTTCCTCGGCGACGGCTTCGCTGTTGTTGGCTCGAGGCGTCACGACACTGGATGAAGCCGCCGTCTGGCTGTCTCCCGGCACGGTTCGTGATCCCTTTTTAATACCGGACATGGATAGAGCCGTTGATCGCCTTCATCAGGCCATGGTGAATGGCGAGCGGGTGTGTTTTTATGGCGATTACGACGTCGACGGCATGTCGGCGACCGGTATTTATCTCTCGTTTTTTGAGGGGCGCGGTGCCGATCTCTGCGCTTATGTGCCCCATCGCATTCGGGAAGGCTATGGGCTCAATGAGGGAGCAGTGCGACGGTTGGCGAGCGAGGGGGTGACGTTGCTCGTGACGTCGGACTGTGGCACCACGTCGCATCGTGAAATCGCGTTGGCGAATCGGTTGGGGCTCGACGTCATTGTGACGGATCATCATCAGACAGACGGGGAGTTGCCTCCCGCCGTGGCGGTGATGAATCCGCACCGTCGCGACGCGCGCTATCCGTTTCACGGATTGTGTTCGGGCGGGTTGGCGTACAAGGTGGCGTGCGCGTACGAAGCCTGCTACGGAAGCGGGGAGATGCCGACGGACGCGCTTCTGGACTTGGTGGCGCTTTCGACCATCGCCGACGTCGTTCCGCTGCAGGACGAGAATCGCGTCTTTGTACGCGAGGGATTGGCACAACTGTCCCGTGGAGCGCGCTGCGGAATCCGAGCCTTGAAACTGGTGTCCGGTCTGGCGAACGACTGCACGCCGGATACGATCGCGTTCAAACTGGCGCCGAGATTGAATGCGGCCGGACGGTTGGATGAAGGCCTGAAGGGGGTTCGGCTGCTGACCACGGAGTCCGAAGCGGAGGCGAAGCGGTTGGCCGAGGAGCTTGATCACTTGAATCGACTCCGCCAGAGGCTGGAGTCAGAGATCATGCGGGACGCGACGGCCGCGGTGGAAGCGGGCGAGCTGCCTGATGCGATCGTCGTGGCTTCTCGGGAATGGCACATGGGGGTGGTGGGCATCGTTGCGTCTCGTCTCGTGGAACGGTTTCATAGGCCGGCCGTCGTGATCGCCCTCGACGGGAAGGGGATCGGCAAGGGATCGGCCCGCACCATCCCCGGATTCGATTTGTATCAGGGGTTGGCTTCTTGCCGTGATCTACTTCTGGCGTTCGGCGGACACCCCAATGCGGCGGGAGTGACGGTGCATGAGAGCCGATTGTCGGAATTCGCCGAGCGATTTGCGGCGGTAGCGGGTCGGTGGACGCAAGCTGCGCGCTGCGTCCCGACGCTGTATCTTGACTCCGAGGTGCGGCTGAACGAGGTGACCTATCGGTTGCTCCAAGAGATCGGTTCATTGCATCCGTTCGGAGCCGGCAATCCCGAACCGATGTTTGCCGGAAGACGGCTCGAAATTACGAACGCTCGAGTGGTGGGAGAGAAACATCTGAAGATGACGCTGCGCCAAGAGGGATCGCCGCCGTTCGATGGAATCGGATTCGGGATGAAATCTCTGGAAACTCACGGGGTGTCCCTGAGAGATCTTGTGGACGTGGCGTTCACGCCGGAGTTGAATCGCTGGAACGGGTATGACCGGATTCAGTTGCGGATCCGCGATATACGGCCGTCCGATGGGGCATAGCGCGCCATGGTGTATGAAACGGTCACGGACATCGATCAGGTGATCGCGCGTGTCCGGAATTACCAACCGGAAGCGAATCTTGATCTGATCCTCAAGGCCTACGAGTTTTCCGCCAAAGCTCATGAAGGTCAGAAGCGGCGCTCCGGGGAGCCGTACGTCAAACATCCGGTGGCGGTGGCGGGGATATTGAGCCTGTTGAAGACCGACGTGACGACCGTGGTTGCGGGGTTGCTGCACGATACCTTGGAAGACACCGTGGCGACGGCGCAGGAACTTGAGCGGACGTTCGGCAAGGACGTGGTCCGCCTGGTGGACGGCGTCACCAAAATCGGAAAGATCACGTTTCGGAGTTCTGAAGAGAAGCAGGCCGAAAACTTCCGCAAAATGGTGCTCTCGATGGCGGATGATATCCGCGTCGTGATCATTAAGCTGGCGGATCGGCTGCACAACATGCGGACGCTCGAGCATCTGAGCGAAAAAAAGCGCCTGGAAATTGCCGAGGAAACGCTGGAAATCTACGCGCCGCTGGCCAATCGCATCGGAATCGGATGGATCAAAAACGAGCTCGAGGACCTGTGTCTTAAGCACCTGAAGCCGGACGTCTACGAGATGTTGCGCGTCAGCGTGGCGAAGCGGGATGAGGATCGACAGATCTATATTCAAGAAGTCATCGAGCTCGTCAAAAAAGCGATGGCGGAGAACGGATTGGTCGGAACGGTCTACGGCCGCCCTAAACATCTCTACGGCATTTACCAGAAGATGAAGAAACAGTCGATTTCGTTCGAAGAGGTGTATGATTTGACCGCGCTGCGAATCATCACCGATTCAAAGATGAACTGCTATGCGCTTCTCGGGGTGATTCATTCTCTCTGGCGGCCGCTGCCGGGCCGATTCAAAGATTACATCGCGATTCCCAAATCCAACCTTTATCAATCGCTCCATACGACCGTCGTGGGGCCGAAGGGCGAGCATGTCGAATTTCAAATTCGCACGGAGGAAATGCATCGCGTCGCGGAATACGGGATCGCCGCCCATTGGAAGTACAAGGAGCAAGGGAGGATCGACGAGAAAGACAGCAAAACCTTCGGATGGCTGAGGCAGTTCGTCGAATGGCAAAAAGATTTGCCGGACAATCGGCAGTTTATGGATTCGGTCAAGCTCGAATTGTTCCATGACGTCATCTACGTGTTTACGCCCAAAGGAGCCGTGAAGGAATTGCCCAAGGGGGCGACGCCGATCGATTTCGCCTATGCGATTCACACCGAAGTGGGCGACCATTGCGTCGGCGCCAAAATCAACGGCAAGATCGTGCCGTTGCGACACGAACTGGAAAGCGGCGACACCATCGAGATTCTGACGTCTCCCACCCAGACGCCGCATAAAGATTGGCTCAAGTTCGTCCGGACGTCGAGGGCTAAAACCAAGATCAAACATTGGATCAAGGTCGAGGAGCAGAAACGAAGCGTGGAAATCGGACGGCGGTTGCTGGAGGCGGAATTTCGCCGACAGGGGCTGGCTCCGGCTCAAATGTTGAAGTCGGATCAACTGCTTGAGGTTGCAAAGCGCGAGGGGTATGAGACGGTCGATGAGTTGGCGACGGCCGTCGGATTCGGGCGCGTGGCGGCGGCCCAGATCGTGGGCAAACTGGCGACTCCGACAATCTCAGGTGTTGCGATTCCCGAGCCGCCGACCCATGTCAAGCCTCCAGAAAGCAGGAGCGGGGCGAAAGCGATTCAGGTCAAAGGCGCGCGGGATCTCTTGATGCAGTTGTCCCGCTGCTGCAATCCCGTTCCCGGCGATAAAATTCTCGGTTACGTCACCAGAGGACGCGGTCTCACGATCCATGCCGTCGATTGCCCGAATCTGGGCGCGCTGGACTATGATCGAGAGCGGTTGGTGGACGTCGAATGGGATGTCACGGAACCGACTCAGCATCCCGTGAAGGTAGCCGTGATTACCGAAGACAAGCCCGGTGTATTGGCCAACGTCTCCTCGGCCATCGCCGAAGGCCAGGCCAACATCAGTCGAGCCGAAATTATCACGCGAGAAGACCGCAAGGCGGAGTTGAATTTCGTGGTGGAGGTTGCCGACACCGCTCATCTGAGCCGCGTCTTAAGAGCCATCGAACGGGTAGAGGGCGTAATTACGGCGCGACGCGTGAGATCTTGGCAGGAGAAGTCTTGACGGCATGCGCGCGACGGGAGGGGGTGAGGTAGCGGGAGAGAACGGTGTCTTCCGGTCCCTCCATCGCGTCTTGATTATGCTTGGAACGGCGCTTTCCCGGCTACGGGATTTTAAATTCCAGTCTTGAGTCTTTCTCGATTTTGTATTCCTCGGCGGCCCCGGCGGCGAGCTCCAGCACGTACATCGCGTCTTCACTGTTTGGTTTGTAGAGCGGGCAGGAATCATCGGCCTTCGTGCAAATGGGAACGTGCCGCTCAACATGAACCACTCGCTTTTTGGCATCCATCCAGATCATGTCGAGCGGGATTTTGGTGTTTTTCATCCAAAAACCCCAGGCCTGAGGTTGGCCGAAGAGAAACAACATGCCGCGGTCCTTGTCCAGATGGTCACGATACATAAGACCCACGGCTCGTTTGAGCGGGGTATCGGCGATCTCGGCCTGTACGACGACGCCGGCCGGTGTTTTGATGGGGATCAGCCTGCCGTCGGCGGCAGACGCAGGGAGGCCCGCCAAGACAAAGCCCATCAGCAGGGCGATGGTGAGGCCGATCGGGACGCCGATAGGTTGCATGGGGCCATCCTATGCGGCCGGGCCGTACCGAGTCAAGAAATCATCCAGTGAGAAGGGAAAGAGAAGGTTCCGTGCGTGGCGCGCTATCCTTGCAATTGCCTCAAGGGCTGTGCCATGCTTCCTCGCGAAAAGGCCCTGCTTCAATGAAGGTGTGAACGAGGGAGCTCATGCAGGAAAAACGTCGTGTGTTGTATAAGAAAGGGGTGTTTGTCTGTCCTGCCTGTCGTCAATCGTACGTGCAAGAGAAATGGATCGAGGAGTGGCGCATTCGGTGTCACCGTTGCAGCTACAGAGGGTCGTTGACGGAGGTCTCCGTCGAAGAGCATATGGAAGAAGAGACGTTTCGGTATTAGTCCTCGAATGATGGCTCCGGCCCTGTTCAGTGCATGGCGCTTATCATGAATCTCAGACGAATCCCCGCGGCCATCGTTTTCATCGTTACAATGATCTGTGCGTTGGAGCACCGGTCATGGGCGGACGAAGCTCCGCCGCCGGTGAAGGTCCTGGTGGCATATCATTCTCTATCCGGCAATACGGAGCGAATGGCGGAAGCGGTGGCCGAGGGCGCCAAGTCGGTAGCGGGGACCATGGTCGTGCTCAAACGTGTGGGACAGGTGACGGAGGAGGATCTGTTGTCTTCGGATGCCGTGATCGTCGGCTCGCCGGTCTATTGGTCCAATATGGCTGGAGAAGTCAAAACGTTTTTCGATGACTGGCAATTCAAGTTCGGCGTCTTTCCCGAGTTCAAAATGAGGAATAAAGTCGGAGCCGCCTTTGCCACGGGGGGACAAGTCTCCGGAGGCAAAGAGATTACGATGCTCACGATCCTTGCCGCCATGTTGGGTAATCAAATGATCGTGGTCAGTGGCGGAGGAGCGTTTGGCGCTTCTGCCACGACGGAAGGCGACAGTCCCGGTATCGACAAAAAAGAACTCGCCGATGCCAAGGCGTTGGGGCAGCGGGTTGCAGACGTCGCCAAACGTCTTGCCGGTGCTCCTTCTCATGAACTCCCCTATTAGTTAGCTCCCGCCTCTTTTCTAGGGACAAAACGAATCAGAGGCGTCTCCTCTGTCGCTGATTCCTCCGGTCCTCGATCCGCCAACCGTTCTATACGAACGGTTGCAATCGGGAGAATGATAAAACACGGTGCAAGGTGGCCGGGAGCAGAAGAGGAAAGATGGTCGGGCAATTCGTGAGTTGCCGCCTGATCTCAGGAGATAACCAGGAGGGCAATGTGATTTAGAGGCAATCCGCGGGCGAATGGCACGTGGCGGGGGCCTCCTGAGCAGCGATCTCGACGAATTCGTGGATATGCTTGGCGCAACGGCCGCAACAGCCGCTGTCTTTCAGGCCGAACTTTGCCCTAAGTTGGTTTGGTGTGACGAGACCGGCCCGCCCGGCTTCCCGAACGTCCGACTCGGTGATTCCTTTACACAGGCACAGATACATGACATTCTCCTTTTGCGATTATGAGAAGCATTCTCAGTATGCCACAATAATCTCGCTCCTGTCAACGTGGATCGGGGGCAAACTATGTGAGAGAAAATGGACTCGGAAAGGGAAATCGTTCGCTCGTTGTCGATCGTTTTTGCACTTGTGACTCGGTTATCGGTTGTTAGGCGAAGACGAGCGCCTGAAAGGGGGAGGTGACGACCATGAGGGGATACGCCATCGCCTTCAATAAGCCCTACGGCGTGTTGTCGTGCTTCACCGATCGCGACGGCAGGCCGACTTTGGCGGATTTCATTTCGTTGCCCGGCGTCTATGCAGCGGGGAGGCTCGATCGCGATAGCGAAGGATTGCTGATCCTCACGTCCGACGGGGCGCTGGCGCATCAGATTACAGACCCGCGGCATACGTTGCCGAAGGTGTATTTGGCGCAGGTCGAGCGGATTCCCGATGAGGAGGCCATTGCAAGGCTGGAAGAGGGGATCATCCTCAGCGGGCGACAAACCAGACCGGCGAGAGTCAGGTTGCTGACTCAGGAGCCTGCAATGGCGGCTCGGCCTGTCCCCGTCAGGTTTCGGAAAACCGTGCCGACCGCTTGGCTGGAAATCACGATTCACGAGGGCATGAACCGCCAGGTTCGGCGCATGACGGCGGCGGTGGGACATCCGACGTTGCGGCTGGTGCGCGTCGCCATCGGGGCGGCTCGACTTGGAGATCTCAAGCCCGGTCGATGGCGGGCCCTGACCGAAGAGGAAATCAGGGCCTTCGGCCGGTTCATGGATCGGCGACGCCGGAGACGACCGCCCTCGCCCGTGCCCCAGTCTTGATTTACAGCGTCTCTTCCAATTGACCCACCATGTCGCGAATCGCGTCGAAACCTGATTGCCAGAACGTCTCAGAAGTCATATCAACGCCGACGGTGGCCAGGATCTCTTGAGGGGATTTCGAGCCTCCCATCGTCAAGATGTCCAGATACTTGGGAATGAACGAGGTCCCCTGTTCTTTGTACATGCGATAGAGGGCCAGCACCAGCAGGTTGCCGAAACTGTAGGCGTAGCAATAGAAGGGACTGGCGTAGAGATGCGGGATCGTGAGCCATTCCCATCGGAATTCATCGGGGACCTTTACGGCCTTCCCGAATTGTTGCTTGAGTTCATCAAGATAAGCTTGGGCCAGTTGCTCGACCGTGGCGCCTTCCGCCACCATCTCATGCGCAAGTTTTTCGAACCGAACGAAGTAGGTTTGGCGGAGCACGGTGGCATAGATATCGTCCAGTTGGCTGAGGAGGAGCCCTTGCCGAACGGCTTTGCTCCGCTCGTTGGACATTAAGGCGTCGGAGAGAATCCGTTCGCCGAAGACGGACGCCGTTTCCGCCAAGGGAAGTGTGGCGTGAAAGGTAAAGATGGAATGGTCCTTTGCCATCATTCCGTGGACGGCGTGGCCGAGCTCGTGCGCCATCGTCGCCACGTCGCGGGCCTCCCCCGTGTAGTTAAGCATGACGTAGGGAGTCAGCCCCGGAATCACGCTGTA
>JAIWOH010000186.1 GCA_020216985.1 Nitrospira sp. | reverse complement strand
ACAATAGGCGCCTCCCATCTTGCCAGGGCGCGTCGGCCCGTCGATATGTCGTTCGCGGAAAACCTGCTCGGCCAGTTCGGCGAGCCGGGGGGAAAAACCGCGATAGGCCTCGATGACCATCGAGGCCGCGTCGGAGTACGCGTACTTCTTGGCTTCGGTCCGATGGGGAGCATAGAGGTGGTAGCGACTCATCGGTTTGATCTTGCAGATCTTGGCCTTCAACGAGAAATAGGTTTGGAAGATCTCCGCGTTCTTGGCGCAAGAGGCCAACAAAGTCTCGACGGCCTGGTCGGGGACGTCGTTGCTCAAGTTACGGGTGGCGATCGGCGAGGCAAACCGGCGGAGCCCGATGTTTTCGGCCTTCCAATCATTCACCAACGTTCGATACATTTCCCCCAGCAGATCGCGCTGAGCGGTGAAGACCCGATACAGTTCCTGATACGCCGCTTGGCGCACGGGGGCCTTGGGGCTGCGGACGTAGGCCATCAACCCTTCTCGATTCACGGTTTTCGTCTTGCCGCCCTCTCGGACGGTGAACGTCAACCCGTTGGTGACGAGATCGTAGAGGGTATGTACCGCGCTGCGGCCGGTCACGTTTTTGATGTTGATGATTTTTTCTTCCGGCTCGGACAAAGTGTGCGGCTTGAAACGACGGATCGTCTCCATGTGATAGCGCAGGTCGCCCATGTCCGCCAACAATCGCGCCGCGTTGGCGTCATCGACGCTTTGCCACCAGAGGTCGAAGAAGAGCAATCGGTTGTTCAAGCCGGTGAGCCGTTCCTCGACCCGCGCCTTGAACGATCGTGCCTCCGCGTTCTTCGTGTTTTCGGAAAACCAGAGATAAGCATAGGCGCCGAGTCGGGCCGATCCCCGGGCGATCTCCTCGCTCAAGCGAAGCAAGGCCGACAACTCGTCGCTTGCCATGGAGGGAGCCAACGTGGGACGAGCGGCCTCGATACGGGCCGCTTTCGATTCCAGATCCGCCAACAACGACTCGAATTTGCCGACGGGGTCGTCAATCAGGTCATTAAGGTTCCATCGATCGGAAAAGATCGAACGGGCGGGGGATTTCACAGCGCGTTGTGTATTGGTGCGTCCGGCCATAGGATGCTCCTTAAAATGATTTGTTGACCTTTGATCATACCATCGGTTTGATCCAGAAAAAGAGAGAAATATCAGAGAGGGCCGGATGTAGGGGAGGGCGGATTGACGACGACGGACGGGCTGCGACAGGGTGATATATGGGAGGGCGGCATGACCGATCACGAAATCAATCGGGCCGTGCAATACGTGACAGCCAGCACGTCGTACGGCCGCGAGACCGTGGCCGAGATCCTCAAGACGGGGCTCGGCGAATTGTCGGCGTTGGCGACCCAAGCCACACGCCGATTCGATCGCGAGACATTGCTCGAGTACGTCTCCCAATGGACCATCAAACGCACCGGTTATCCGGAGCTGTTGGTGAGGGAAGTTCTGGGCTGCGCCGGACGGTGGCTGGATGACATGTATGATCACATTGCTCGGCAGCGTCCGGATCTCCTTGTCCGATCTTTGGATGACGAGGATGAGGCGAAATCTATCTGACGGAGCTTGCCGTGGCGCGTTGGCGGCCAAGGAGAACGATCAAATTCATCGCCCGTTCATGGGAAGGCAATGGGCTCCGGAAAATGCCGCGGGCACAAGCTCGCCGCGAACGGCTTTCGCGGGCCATTGAGGACCGGTGGATCATGCTCCGTCGCCATTGCAAAGACGAACCGAGCGGCCTTCGTCTTGGCCGGCTTCTGCATCGGATCACGTGCGACGATCCGGGCGTGCAAGAATCGGCATTGGCCGAATTGGAACTGGCGACTCAACTGGTTTGCGCGGGAGTCCGCCTCTCGTTTCTCCCGGAATCGAGAGCGCGCACCGCCGATTTGGAGTGTCATCTGGGGCACGAGCGGTTCTTTGTCGAGGTGACGGCCATGGTAGGATCGGCGGCTCGGCGATGCATTCCATTGCGCGGGGTGGCCGAAGCCGATGAACAGAGGGAAGAAGAAAGTCGTGGAACGATCCTGACACACCGCATCCTCGCGCGCGTTCAACAAAAGGCGAAGCAGCTTGCCGATTATTGTGATCCGGTGATTTTGCAAATTTCCATTCCTCATGCGGATTTGACGGGTAGGTTTGACGGCCGGCGGGAAGAAACGTGGCTGGACGTCAAGGCCTTGTCCGGTGCCGTTACGGTATTGTTAACGAAACTGCCCCATCTCAGCGCCGTGTTGATTGTTCTGTGGGATGTGGAACCGCTGCCGTCGAAGGCCGGCACCAGATTGGTCAACGTCGAGATGGTCGAGCGGGCAAGACATCAACGTGCGGTTCCCCGGGTAAGGGTGCTGGTGCGGAATCCACGTGCCGACGCGCCGCTGAGCGAACGGCAGATTGAGGTGTTGAGAGAGATTCTTTAACATCCAGCGAGTAAACCCCTTCGAGCTCCCGATAGAGACAGACATCCGAAAGCTGTCTTGTGATCGGAACCCCGCATTTGTCCTTTGGTGAGGGTGATGAAAGAAATTTCCGCTCAGTTATTTTTGCAGTATTTGACGATCAAGACTGGTTGCATGGAGTGTGTGCGGGTGGTCGGAGACCTGAACCTGCACGACGCCGTTACCGGCGGTGCGTGGTCAGTCAAAGTCGTGAGTGTCACCGACTGTGTGTTCGACAGTGTCGAAGTGATTGATCGAAGGCGATCAGGAGCGTCCAGTGGTCGCCCACGTCATGAGGCGGTTGTTCCTCTGATCTTCAAGAAGTGTGTCTTTAGGAAGCCGCTTCTCTTGCATGACCTTCACTTTCAGCAATATGTTGAGTTCGACGAATGCCGGTTTGAGCAATACGTCAATTGTGCCCGGTCGCATTTTTCGGGAGTGAGCTTTCATGATTGCGCATTTGACGACACCGTGTATTTCCAGGGCACGTGTTTCGCCGGACGGAACCGTGCAAACGGGAACACGATTGATACCGATTTCTCCGAAGTGACATTTCAAAAGGGCGCTGATTTTGATGGAGCCGTCTTCTTTGGCTCTGCTACCTTCAATAAAGCGAGATTCTATGAGGCGACGACCTTCACAGACATCCGATTTCGTAGTCATGTGAACGTCGGGGCATCATCTCAATCCTTGGCACGGTCTTCGCCGGTTTTCAGCTTCACGGCTGTTCAGGTTTTTGGGTCGGTCGGATTTCTGGAATCGGGGAATGACCTAAAAACGGAAAATGCCATCCCAAAGGGATCAGGCTCCCACAGGTTCCAAGCCTGTTCTTGCGAGCGGTTGCTGGGCCGTGAGACTTTCGTGAGATTGTTTGAGGAAAGACGTAACGACCAATGGGGGCAATCCAGGGAAGAGCCTCTGGAGCTAGACTTCACACACGTCTCCGTTCACTCACAGTACGGCCTACGGTTTCACTCAGCCAATTTGGAAAAGTGCAAACTGGCTGGCACCAACCTCGATCGTTGCTACTTTAACAACGTCCGATGGCCGCGGGTGCGGGCTCACGTGCCAGCTTCCGCGCTGCGACGAGGCAAATGGATGGGACGAGCGGTTTCTTGGTTGGTTGGGCTGTGGGGATTCCCGGCGTGGGGTGTCAGATGGGTGGTCTGGAATTCGTGGTTTGAGGTCGGGAGCAGGAACGAGGAGGAGAGACAACGCGAGATCCGGCACCGGCAGATGTACGGCATATATGATCATGCTTGCCTCGTTCAAAAAATGGAAAGTCAACTGAAGTCCGCCGATCAGTTTGCGGATCGACGGAGAGCGGAAGAGTTGGCTCAACTCTCAAAAGCTTATCGGGACCTTAAAGTGGCCTATGAGCAGGATCGAGACTATATCTACGCGAGTGACTTCCATTACGGCGAGAAGGAACTGCGGCGCATCAACCCCACGGCGCCCGGGCCAATACGGTTCCAACTGAATCTGTTCTGGATGATCAACGGCTATGGTGAACGGGCCTTGAGACCCATAGGATGGTTCTTGCTCGTTTTTCTGATCGGTACGTTCGTCTATTGGTGGAATGGTGATCTGATTCGTCCGTCATCTGCTGGGACGACACTTGATGTTGCATCGGGCCGGGGGCCGGGAGTTGCTCCCATCGGGCTATTGGAGGCGGCGGGCTTCAGTGTGGGGACTCTGGCGTTTTTGAAGCCGGATTTTCTGGTGCTGAAGACGGCAACCGAAGAAGGATGGAATTGGACCCGTCTCATGATGGGATTTCAGACCCTGGTCGGCCCGGCGCTGTTTGCGATGTTCGCATTGGCAATCCGCAATAAGCTGAAGCGATGACATCTCCCGATGCGAGAAGCGATGGAACGTGGCCGTCGGGGATCGAGCGATGCGTCAGGATGTCCGGCTTGCGTTATAAATGATTCCGCCGCTTTGCTGGTAGCGTTGAAGCACCGCGACAGCTTCCCTTCGGCAGAGGTCCCGCACGACCGTGATGCCCCGTTGTTCGAGCGCCGCGATCCATCGTTTTGGTTTGAGGCCTTCGTCAAATCCGATCGCTTCCGCGTCGCGGGCTCTGGCGCCGCACAACACGCGCCGGATGCCGGACCAGGGAATCGCTCCGAAACACATGGCACAGGGCTCGCTGCTGGCAACCAGTTCATGTTCCGGTATCCCCGCCGCGCCGAGGTCGAAATGTCGGACAGTGTGTTGCGCGTTGGCAAGGGCCACCAATTCGGCATGGGCAAGCGAGCAGTTGGCCAAGACGACCAAGTTTATTCCGACCGAGATCAGCCGTCCCGTCCGGGCTTCAAAGACGGCCGCGGCGAACGGACCGCCTGTTCCGTTCGTCACGTTCCTCGATGCCAATTCGATCACAAATCGCATGCGGTCTTCATCCGAATGGAGGAGGCGGCCCATCTGTTGTGTCACGCGGGCGGCCCACCGAGGCAGCCTGAAGGGAGGAGGAAAACGACGTTGCGTCACGACGGCAGGGAGCCCTTCAAGGCTTCTAGGTTTCTCGTGACCATGAGGTCGCCGTTTTTGGAGGAGACCTCGATGCCGGTCGCGATGACGGTTCGGCATTCATCCAGTCGGTTCAAAGCGTGGAGCGATTGGGCCAGCGCAAAATAGGCGGCCGAGTAGGTCGGTTTCACCGTCACACATTGCCGCAGAGCCGAGGCGGCTTCCTCAAAGTTCCCGTCGTCCATATAGGCCTTTCCCAGTCCGAACCAGGCCACCTCGTCATGGGGATCGATGGCGAGGACTTTCTTGAGCGGTTCTATTCTCGGATTCGGCATAATGTTCCTCCTTTGTCCGGACAATAGCAGCGGCCTCCGCTCGTTGTCTACGCTCTCGCCTGCGTGCTAATCTGACAAAATGCGAGGAGCGGATGTGCAAAAGTACGGGAATTGTCGTCCGGCTTGCGCTGGTCACCGGAATGCGTGATGGGAAAAACCGGTTTCGTCTATCATCCGGCGTATCTTGAACATGACATGGGGCCCGGACACCCGGAGTCTCCCAACCGGCTGCGCGCGATCGTACAACAGTTGGAACAAAGCGGCACCCTGGCGCGATTGACCAAGATCGAACCGCGACGAGCCGAAGACGAATGGATTACGCAGGTACATACGCCGGTGTACGTCGCGTCGCTGAACCGGCATGCCCCGATGAGCGGCCGCGTTTCGCTTGATCCCGACACCTCGATGTCCCCAGGCTCCTTGACCGCAGCCTATTTGGCGGCCGGGGGCGCATTGGCGGCCGCTGATGCTATCATGGCCAAGCAAGTTGACCACACTTTTTGCGCCGTGCGGCCGCCTGGGCACCATGCCGAGGCGGGCCGGGCGATGGGTTTTTGCCTGTTCAACAATGTGGCCGTTGCGACACGATATATTCAGCGGCGATACGGCCTCACGCGGGTGCTGATCGTTGACTGGGACGTACACCACGGGAACGGAACCCAGCATAGTTTCGAGGACGATCCGTCGGTGCTATTTTTCAGCACCCATCAGTATCCCCATTATCCCGGCACCGGTCGGGAGATCGAGAGGGGCAAGGGAGCGGGGGAAGGATTCACGATCAATGTGCCGATGGAGGCCGGCGAAGGTGATGATGAGTACCGCACCGTCTTTCGCAAGGTCTTGGTGCCCGCAGCCGACGATTTCAAGCCGGAGTTTGTGATCATCTCCGCCGGATTCGACGCCCATCGCGATGACCCACTGGCGAGCATGGCATTGACGGAAGCGGGCTACGCGGATTTGACGGACATCGTCGTTGGGATTGCCAAGCGGCACGCTCAGGGACGAATTCTCTCTTCGTTGGAGGGCGGGTACAATCTCCGGGCGTTGGCCGCGTCCGTCGAGGCTCATGTGCAGGCGTTGTTGGCGGCGTGAGACCTATGCGCGGTGAGATCTATGCTTGGATTGATCGGTATCGTCAGTGACAAGAAGGAACGTCATGAACCATCCGTTGTTAATTGAGACAGAGATGCTTCAGAACAGATTGGGCGAGCCGGGTCTCGTCGTCGTCGACGTGCGAGGCAGGGCTTCGTACGAATTCGGCGGACATATTCCGGGCGCCGTCCATACCACGTGGCATGAGTACAGCGATCCCGACGCCGTGACAAAAAGCCTGTTGAATCCCGACCTCGTGCAGATTGAGCGCCGCTTGGGCGCGCTCGGCATCGGGAACGAAACCGAGGTCGTGGTCTATTCCAATCCCTACGACAACTGGGGTGATGAAGGGCGGATGTTTTGGATGTTGGAATATCTCGGCCACACGCGCGTCAGCATTTTGAACGGCGGATGGGTCAAGTGGACGGCGGAGAAGCGTCCGTTCGAACATGGCCCCGCCTCGCCTCGTGCCGGCATGTTCAAGGCTCGTCCGGTGAAGGACGTCGCCATGACCAAAGACGATCTCAAGAGGATCGTTCGAGGACCTCATCCGCAGACGGCCATTTTGGATGCCCGGAGTCTCGAAGAGTATCTGGGAAAAGAGATTTCCGGCATTCCGAGGCCGGGACACATTCCGTCGGCCATTCACGTGGCGTGGAATCAATTTTTGAACAAGGACGCGACAGTCAAGGACCCGCAGATCATCAGAGAAATGATGGAAGAGAGGGGAGTCCGGAACGATCAGGAATTGATCTGTTACTGCCTGGGAGGCATTCGGTCCGCGTGGCTCTATTTCGTGCTCAAAGTGGCCGGCTACCGAAGGGTCAGAAACTACCCGGGTTCGTGGTGGGAGTGGAGCCGTGACTTTGCTTGTCCTGTCGAGAGAGATTTTCAAGGACTCCAAAAAATCCTTGGTTTCGATCAAGCCGCCGGGTCCGCTTGACTAGGGTATAGGACACTGTGTAAGGTGAACCGCGGAAGGGATGTGTCGATCATAATCAACTTCATCAACTTCAACGAATGGAGGAGGCCATGATCAGAAAGAACGGTTGGAAGGTGCTGATGCTGGGTGCGGTTGTGCTGTTCGCGGCGATGCCCGCGCTGACCGGCGTAGCGATGGCGGGCAATAAACACGTTGAAGAAGCGGTCGAACACGCCAAAGGCGCCGGGTCGCATGGGAAAGAGGGCCACGCGGACGCCTGTACGCAGCACGCCGAAGAAGCGCTCAAACACGCGCAGGCCGCCGGCATGAAGAATCCGCATTTGGATGAAGGGGTGAAGCACCTCAAGGAAGCCGTGCAACATGGCAAAGCGGGTCACGCCGATGCGTGCATGGACCATGCGCAAGGAGCCGTCACGCATTTGGCCGAGGTCAAGTAAGGGGCCGGAGCAAGAAAGAAACGGCTGTCATCCACGGCCGATGTGAGATTGCGAAACGGACAGGACCTGATTGGCCCTGTCCGTTTTTGTTTATGGAGGGGATGGAATGAAAGTCGGGTTTCTTCAGTTCGATCCGGTATTCGGCGAGGTCATGACCAATCTCGATGCCGTGGCGGCGAAATTGGACCGGGCGGAAGCGGATCTGATCGTGCTGCCCGAGCTCTTTGCGTCAGGATACCAGTTCGCCTCTCAAGAAGAGGTCGAGCGGCTCGCGGAACCGGTTCCCGACGGTCCGACCGTCCGTCGGTTGACGGAGCTTGCCAAGCGGCGAGACATGCATATCGTCGCCGGGCTTCCGGAAAAGGCAAGGGGCCGCTGTTATAACTCGGCTGTCGTCGTGGGCCCTTCCGGCTTCCTCGGCTGTTATCGCAAGACCCATCTGTTTTTCGAGGAGACACTCTTTTTCACGCCCGGCGATTCAGGATTCAAGGTATGGGACATTGGGCCGGCGAGAATCGGCGTCATGATTTGCTTCGATTGGTATTATCCGGAAGCCGCCCGCTCCTTGGCCCTTCGGGGAGCGGATATCATTTGTCATCCGTCCAACCTCGTGTTGCCGAATTGCCCGGACTCCATGCCGGTGCGATGTCTGGAGAATCGAGTGTTCGCCATTACTTGTAATCGGATCGGCAGCGAGGCCCGCGGTGGAAAAGATCGGCTGACCTACATCGGCCACAGTGAAATCGTCGCACCCAACGGGGTCATCCGATACCGAGCGCCGCGCGATCGAGAAGACCTTGCCGTCGTCGAGATCGATCCGGCGGAAGCCCGAAACAAACGGGTGACTCCTTACAACGATCTGCTTCAGGACCGCCGCGCTTCTCTTTATCAACGGTAATCATTGCAAAGCTTCCATGGTCGGTCCGGCGTTCTGCTTGCCTGACGCCGATGGGCGCGGTAGGATTACGTCATGGATTTACAGCTTCGCAAAGGCATGTTCCTTGTGGCGGCGCCCGGTCTGCGAGACCCCAATTTCCGCCAAGCCGTCGTGTTGCTGTGCGAGCACGGAGCCGAAGGAGCGCTCGGCGTCATCGTGAATCGCCCCACCGCGATGTCCATCTCCGAGGCGCTCCCGCAGATTCCCGTGCTCGAAGGGTCGCAGCACGCGCTTTATGCGGGAGGTCCCGTGCAACCGAATCAGATCATGCTGTTGTATCGGGGAGACTCGGTTCCGGACAACGCTCATTACGTGTTCGACGGGGTCTGTCTCGGCGGCGATCTCCAACTGGTGGAACGTATTCTGACGAACGCCAACGGGCGGGAGGCCTTTCGCGCATATCTGGGCTATTCCGGGTGGGGACCCGGGCAACTCGAGGGGGAGATGAAAACCGGATCGTGGATTCTGATGCCTGCCGATCCGAAGTGGGTGTTTGAAACGGACCCGTCCTCCGTATGGCGGGAATTGATGCTCACTTTGGGCGAGGCCTATCGCCCCTATGCCGACATGCCGTTCGATCCGTCTTGCAACTAGTGAAGCCGCGACGGGTTTGCGAATCGCCCGAACGTAAGGCGAGCGTTCATTTTGTTCGAACGAAAACCCTCCGCTTCTCGACCGGTCGCCAGTTTTCTTCTCCTTGCCTGCCATGAGTCCTTTTCTCGTTGGGTGAACGAGGGCGAGATCGCCGTTGCAGCACGTCCGTCGCGATGATAGGCTCGCGGCATGTCGTTCTGTCGTCAGACGATGGTTCCGGCTCGCGAGGTGGCGAATCTGACGATGACGTTCGCGCTGGCGATCATGGTGAGCGGCTGCGGAGTGGGCTACACCGTTTTCAAATCTGAAGCCAAATTGGATCGGTTGACGGTTCCCATGACGAAGCCGCAGGTGCTTGAGCGGATCGGCCATCCGGATCGCGTCTTTCGAGACGACGGACGAATGGTGATCTGGGAATACTCGCTGACGGCCAGGAGACAGTGGTTGTACGAACTCGCCTATTGCCCGCTTTCGATGTGGATCGGGGGCTGCGTATTCTATCCCTTCACCAATCTCGTCTCCGACCAGCGCGAAGCCCCGTACCACGTGGTGTTCATCGACAACGAACTGTGCGCCTGGGGGCAACCGTCGGCCATCATGCAGAAACGCCGGGCCTGCGCGGCCGGATCGGTGTCGGAGCGGGGGCTTGAGCCGGTCGTGTCGGGAAGAGGATCCTTTGACGCCGCCTCGATCGAGCGGTATCGGACGATGGCGGTCATGCCGTTCGA
>JAIWOH010000185.1 GCA_020216985.1 Nitrospira sp. | reverse complement strand
AGACGCGGTGGACATGCCGGGAACCGGGTCCCGAATTGCGGGCATGGTGACGACGCTGATGCTGGACCTCGGTCTGAACGTCGTCGAACGCGCGCAGTTGGACGACGTGTTGCGGGAGCAAGTGATTCAATTGACCCATGGCGACGACGCCGACGCCCTGCGGGTCGGCCAGTTGGTCGGCGCAGATGCCATTGTCGTGGGAGAAGTCCAGCAATGGGAACGGCGGCAGCAAGAGCGGACGAGCAGCGTCTCCCTGTCGTTGCGGATGATCGACGTGGAAACGGGACGCCTCCTCTTCAGCGGGCAAGGACATCTGACCGATCCGACGAGCGACAATCCGGAACAGGCCGCTCGGTTGATCGTCAACCGGATCCTCACTCTGTTCGGCGTCCAGGCGGGTTTGTTGGGGTCCGGCCGCATCGGCGTGAGCTGGCAACTCCGAAGAGATTCCAGGGAGCAATACTACCTGGTGACGGAACTACGGACCGGTTTGCCCGGAGACAAAGCCGGTCTCAAAGTCGGCGATCACGTGACGGCCTGTAACGGAGTCCCGTTATCGACGGTCAAGACCGAACACGATGCCAGACAACTATGCAAGGTTGAGGCGGGACAGGAATTGCAGTTGGGCGTCGTGAGGGAAGGACGTTTTTTTACCGTGCGCCTCACCGCGGAAAAACGACCGGGGTTATAGGGCGCGACGATTCGGAAAGGAGCGGAACAGACGTGACTCATCAGTCGCCGCCAAGGTCGGGAGCCGATACGTTACTGCGAAGGTTGCACGAACGGCCGCAGATGCCTCTGGCCGATTGGCTGAGGGCGCCCGCGCACGTGCATTTCCAGGCGTTTCGCATGGCGGATCCACCGGGCCAGCGTGCGGCCAGTCGAAAAGAATTCCAATTGTTGCTGGAGACGCTGGAGATTCCGCCGGAGACGGTGGTGCTGCGGGATACGTTCGGCTACGGAGTCAAAGAGACCTGCGAGGGCGATCGACTCATCGTCCTGTGGCAGGCGCACACCGAGTATTACAAATACCAGTCGTGGCACCTTCCTTCGCCGGACCGGGGCGATGTCGCCTTCGGTCCCCTGACCTTTCCGGGATATCGATTCCCGGATTCTCTCTTGGGGGCGGCGGTCTGCCGTTTGGACATCGTGCTGACGCCGGAGGCGCCGCCGTCGCGCGAGTCCTTGCGCGCACTGCTTCCCGGGCCGATGTTGTACGGCAGTCGGATCTTGAACGATCATACCAGTGTATTCGCGAGTTTTACGCCGGACGATCACGGCAGAGAACGGTACTGGGTCACGGTCGCATCGGCGCAGCCCGATGCGGCGCATCTTAAAGACGTCGTGGACGGCATCGTGCGGATTGAAACATATTATCATTTGTTGCTGATGCAGAAGCCGCTCTTCTCCGCCGCCATCGATCAGGTCTACAAATTCGAACAGGTTCATCTCAAACAGCGCGAGATCATCACCGACCACATCGGCCACGCCGACTCGCGGACGCTCCAGCGATGGTTGAACAGTCTGACGCAGGACCTGCTGAAGACGAATCGCATGGCCGGCAAATTGCATTTTGAACTGTCCGCCTCGGCTCCGTACGACAAGATCGTACACGCCACGCTGGCGTCGCTGGCGGAAAAACCGATCGAGTCCTACCGGCCTCTCTCGGATTACGTGTTGAGCGGAATCACCGGCGTCGCCGAGGGGTATCAGCAGTTGTTGAAGAGAGTGGACACTCTGCGGAGCGGGTTCGAAGGCATCATTTCGATCATCCGTACCCGCGTCGATCTTCTCGTCGAGGCGCAGAACCTGACGTTACTGCAGAGCGTGGACAAGACGACGAAAAGCCAGGTGCTGCTTCAGCACACCGTCGAGGGCCTTTCGGTCATCGTCATCGCCTATTACTTATCCGGCCTGATGGGCTACGTATTCAAAGGGCTCTCCGAGGTGGGGTGGCTTGCCAATTACAATCTGGCGTCGGCCGTCTTCGTGCCCGTCGCGATCGGCTTGGCGTTTATCGTGACGACGATCAGCAGAAAATATCTGCACAAAAAGTTGGCGGGGGAGCCGTCGGCCCCGGTTTCTCCTCCGGCGAACAGAAAGCAGGAGGAAGAGTCTCCGCACGGAGAGTCGGAGCAGAAACGGCAAGCGTGATCTAGCGTGCCTCTTGAAGCGCCTTGGCCAGAAATCGTCCTGTGTGCGATGTCGCAACGGAGGCGACCTGTTCCGGCCGCCCTTCCGCGACGATTCGCCCGCCGGCTTCGCCGCCTTCCGGGCCGAGATCGATGATCCAATCGGCCGATTTGATGACGTCCATGTTGTGCTCGACGACGATCACGGTGTTGCCGGCGTTGACGAGCCTGTGCAGCACCGTGAGCAGTTTCTTCACGTCGTCGAAGTGCAGACCGGTGGTCGGTTCGTCCATGATGTACAGCAGATCCTTCGCCGTTCCGGTTTGCAACTCCGCCGCGACTTTCAACCGCTGAGCTTCGCCGCCCGAGAGCGTGGTGGCCGATTGACCTAATTGAAGATAGCCGAGCCCGATCGACGACAGGACGCGAAGTTTCTCGCGGAGCTTCGGCGCATCGGCGAAGAAGGCCGCCGCTTCATCCGCAGTCATGGCCAAGACGTCGGAAACGGTTTTCCCCCGGTGGCGGACGGTCAGGACCTCGGGCTTGAACCGCTTTCCGTCGCACCCTTCGCAAGGAACGTAGATGTCTTCAAAGAAGTACATCTCCAGCTTTTCCACGCCGCTTCCTTGGCACCGCTCGCAACGGCCGCCGGCCGTGTTAAACGAAAAATGCCGGGGGGCGAGTCCTTGTCGAAGCGCGACCGGTTCCGACGCAAAGATCCGTCGAATGTCGTCGAAGGCTTTGAGATAGGTGACGGGATTGGATCGCGGCGTTCGGCCGATCGGTTGCTGATCGATGTGACGGACGCCTTTGAGGTGCTCGAGGCCCTTGATGGCCGTAAAGCGGCCCATCGGCAGCGATTCGACGCGAAAGGCGCGCGCGAGGGCGCGATAGAGGGTATCGTTGACCAACGTGCTTTTGCCGGAGCCGGATACGCCGGTCACGCAGATGAACATTCCGAGCGGAAAACGGACGAGCAAATCTTTCAGATTGTGCTCCGACGCGCCGGCGATCACGAGAAACTTGCCCGATCCCGCGCGCCGCGATTTCGGAAGCGGAAGAGAATCCTCGCCGCGAAGATAACGGGCCGTGATCGCGGTCGGGTCGAGGGAAAACGTCTTCGATGAGGCGGCGCAGACGACGCGCCCGCCGTCTTTTCCGGATCGGGGGCCCAACTCGACGATATAATCGGCCGACTCGATCATCCGGCGGTCGTGCTCGACGACGACGACCGTATTGCCGGCGGCGGCCAAGTCCTTCAGAATCCCGGCGAGCCGCTCGGTGTCGCGCGCGTGAAGACCGATCGTCGGCTCATCCAGCACGTAGAGGGTCCCGACCAACCTGGATCCCAAATGGTTGGCCAGCGAGACGCGCTGAGCTTCCCCGCCCGACAGCGTTTTGGTTTGGCGGGCAAGGGTGACGTATCCAAGACCGACCCGCAGCAAGAAACTCAGTTTCTCGTCGAGCATCCGCAACAGGTCGCCGGCGACGGTCCGTTCAAACGAGGGTAACGGCAGGGAGCGAAGCCTTGCGCGAAGATTCTCGACTGTCAGGGTCGAAATCGCATGGATGTCCATGCCGGCGATTTTGACGAACAGGGCTTCCGGTCGCAGGCGACTGCCGTGACAACTCGGACAATCAAACGGCGAGCGATAGCGGCTGAGGAGCACGCGCACGTGAAGCTTGTATCGTTTGCTCTCTAGGTACGTGAAAAAGTCGTTGATCCCTTCAAACGATTTGTCCCCGGTCCAGAGCGATCGTTGGACGTCGGGGGGCAGGGACCGGAACGGCGCCGTCACATCCACGCCGCGCCGTTTCATGGCATGCAGCATCCGCGTCTGCCACCAGTCCGCGCTGGGTTTGCTCCAGGGCTCGATGGCACCCTCAACCAGCGATTTGTTCCGGTCGGGGATCACCAAATCTGGATCGTAGCGCAAGACGTTGCCGAATCCTTTGCACTCGGGACAGGCGCCCAGCGGATGATTGAAGGAGAACAGGACGGGGCGCAACGGCTCGAATGTCCTGCAGCAGGTCTGACAAAGAAAACCGGTCCTGTAAGATTCGCGGCCGTGACCGATGATGTCCACGACGCAGCGGCCCTCTCCCTCGCGGATAGCCGTTTCAACGGCTTCCGCCAGGCGAGGCCGGTTGTCACTGTTGATGATCAGCCGATCGAGAACGACATAAAGCGATGAAACGCCGCGCAGTGCCGGCGGGGCGGGATCGAGCAGATCGATGATGTCGCCGGAGACGTTGAGGCGCGTGAAGCCGCGGGTCAAGAGCGATTGAATGAAGAGCGGTTCCTGTTTCGGTGTCGGCGCGGCGACGGGGAAGAGTACCATGGCCCGCGCGGCGGGGAATCGAGCCAGGAGATCATCGACAATCGATTCCGGAGTAAATGAGCGGGCGTCCTTTCGGCAATCCGGGCAGGTCGGCTTGCCGATCTTGGCGAACAACAGACGCAACAGGTCGGCGATCTCCGTCGCCGTGCCCACGGTCGAACGGGCGGTGCGCACCTGATTTTTTTGTTCGATCGCGATGGCGGGGCGGATGTTCACGATGCGATCGACGTCGGGGCGGGCCACCTTGTCAAGAAACATGCGGGCATAGGTCGAGAGCGATTCGACGTAGCGCCATTGGCCTTCGGCGAAAATCGTGTCAAAGGCCAGAGAAGATTTCCCCGATCCGGAAACGCCGGTGATGGCCGTCACCTTGTCATGAGGGATCTGGAGCGAGATGTTCTTGAGATTATTCTGTCGGGCCCCTTCGATGACGAGCCGGTCGGTCGAGGGGTTGGAGTCGAGAGGGGTCGGCACGGTGGTCATTTCCACTGATAACAAGCCGGTCATCCTAGCAACTGTTAGGATGTCGGTTCAACGAGGGAAGAAGTGGGGCGGATCTCGCGTGCGGAAGCGGTTTTTCGTGGTTTCGAATGGACCTAACGCAGCCAGAGCCGCACGAGACCGATGCAAGCCATGTACAGGGCCATAGCGCCGGCCATCGTCGGCCAAAAACCCAGACGGGGAACTCCCGCGATCATGACGGTGACATAGACGATCCACGGCGGGACGAACCAGAGGAGATTTCTGGCGTAGCCGACGATCGCGTCGCTTCCCCCGTTCAGATACATCAGTACGAAGGTTGCGCCGGTAATCGCGGGAAAGGTGCTGGCAAAGGCGGCCAGGAACGATTTGCCTTGCGAGCCCAGATAAGTGGAGACACTGACGATCGTTCCGCCCAGCAGAAAATACACGGCATATTTCACGAGCTCGTTCACAGACCCTCCTCAGGTTCCTTGAAACGCCTCCATTGCTTCCCGCTCCAACGCCTCACCTTGCCCCGTATAGCGCGGAGAAAAATGAAACACGACAAGGTCGCGGACTTGCGCCTTGCGGGCCATCAGTCCGGCCTGCCGTGCGGTCAAATGATACCGATCGCGGGCCTTGTCGGCGTCGATCTCCAGATAGGGGGCTTCGCAATAGAAGACATCGGCGCCGCGGGCGAGTGCTACGATGGCGGCTTCGTTTTCCTCGTCATAACGGGCATCGACCACGTAGGCGATCTTCTGCCCTCGCGAGATCGTCAAAAACCGTTCCTTGATCTCGCCCAGCATGAACTCCCGCTCTTCCCGTCGATGCTCGTCGTAGAGCGCCACGGTAAAACGGAAATCGTCCGGTCTGCCCTGCCGGATGTGTTGCTTGACCTCTGTCAGCCAGGCTCCCACCCGCAGCCCGGCCTGATGCAATTTCTGCTTGTTGACGTTGATGTGGAACGGCTCCTCCAGCGAGTAGGCGAAAGAGGGAATCCGATGATTCAGGGCCACGGCCTTGACGATGAACATGGGATCATCCAAAACCGTGAAGGGATGGCATGCCGGCGTCACCGCACGGGGAGTTTCGACAGGAGGCGTCGGTTGAAATTCGTTACCGGCATGAAAGACGGCGCGCCGGGTCGCCCACCGGTGAAACTCCGTGACGTCGATCGTCAAGGGATAACCCTCGACCAGATTCCAGGTGTAGCCGCGGAGTTTGCCTTGCACGTTGTCGATCAATCCGGGAGGGCCGAAGAGACGGAGCGTCTTGCCTCGTCCCAGCGCCGCTCGAAGCACGGTATCGAAGCCGATGAAATGGTCCATGTGGGTATGGGAGATGAACATCTCGCCGGCCCGAAGGGGAGCCTGGTGGGCCCCAATCCGTCATTGTGTCCGAGGTCAAACAGCAGGGCCCGCTTGGACCAGCGGATTTCCACGTACACGCCCGGATCGCCGAACACGTCGTTGACGAGATAACTGGAGAAGGACGGATTCATGGCGATTGATCGGGCGGCCGTCCGGCTTGGCCTGAAATCGGCGGGGCAGGGATCCCCTCGCTCATGCTCGGCCTCGTGGAAGCCGGAGAAGCGGTTCGTCTCATTCCAACTGAATGTGGTAGCGGTCCAATGTGGTCGCCTTGTGTCGCGCCAGGTTCGACAGGGACTTATTGTAATCGATCACGGCCCGCAGCTCATTGGCCTGAGCGACGGCCAAGTCCCGCTGAAAGTCGAGCACGAATCTGGTGGTGCTCAGCCCGACCCGCAGCCGTTCCCGCTCGGCTTGGAGCTGTTTCTCGGCCATGATGCGGGCGGATCTGGTCGTCTCGATCCGTTTGAAATCGGTCTGGACCCGCCGCACCGCTTCACGGACGCCCACGATGATTTGCTGGCGAACGCTGGCGAGCGCGGCCTCGGCGTTTTTGGCTTCCAATTGGCGTTTGTTGTACGTGCTGAGCGCGGAGCGGTTGCCGAGGGGATAGCTCAAGACCAAGCCCGCGCCGTAGTTGTAAAAGTCTCCGCCGAAGTTTCTGGTGAACGAATCGCCGTAATCCTTGCCCAACCCCGACAGTCCGATGGTGCCTTGGAGCGAGAGGGTGGGAAGCAGTTGGTTGCGGGCGAATTCCTTGTTCAGCTCGCCTGATTCCACGTTCTTTTTCGCCTGGACGATCTCGGGCCGCCGTTCGATGGCCGTATCGATGGCCTCTTGAAGGCTCAGCGGCTCGAGTACAGTGACGGGTGCGTCGGCTGGCATGATATGGACGTCTTGCCGCAGACTGTCTTCCCCCGGATTCAGCAGTCGCCGGAGCTGATCTTCCTGGTCGTGGATGGTTCGTTCGGCGACCAGCACCTGTTCCACGCGCGAGGCGACGGCCGCTTCCGCCTGTAGGACGTCCACGATGGACATGACGCCGGCTTTCAGCTTAGCGCGGTTGGACGCCAGCAATTCTTCAGCGGCCTTGAGAGCGGTCTGGGCGACTTTCAGGTTTTCGTTCGCGAAGACGAGTTCCCAATAAGTTTGTTCCACCGATGCGATGACACTCATCACGCGATCGCGAAAGACGTGTTGTTCTACTTCGGCGTTGTTTTGAGCGACCTTGATAAAAGTTTTGTTGACGTCGATGCCGGCGTTGCGCAGCAGCGGTTGAGTGATCGTCAACGCCAAGCCGCCGGTCCATGAAGGGTTGAACAAAAATCCCCTGGCGACGTCTTGATTGATGCTGCTGCGAGAGGGGCTGTAATTCAGGTCGACGTTGCCGCCGGTGATCAGGTTTTTCGTCACATCGACGGTGACGGAATGATTACGTTGATCGAAGGTCTGGATCTGTCTGAGGTCTGGATTGGTGCCACCGAACACCGGGCGGTTGAGAGGGCTGACGATCCGATTGTATTGTCCGTTGATGCTGAAAGTCGGATCGAACTTCGATTGCTCGATGACGATGTCGGCCAGCCGGCTTTCCTTGGTGTGGCGGCTGATGCTGATGTCGAGGTTATATTGCAAGGCGCGCAGCGCGGCGTCCGCGAGCGAGAGGGTTTCGCGCCGCTCGGCCGGTGTCTCCGACGCCTCGTCGGTTGAAGCCGATGTCGGATCGCCAATCGGTCCCGAGGCGATCCAGAACACCATGATGAAAACGGCCGTGCGCTTCAAACCAAGAGATACCGTCCCGAGATCCATACACTCCTCCTTGGAATCGACATCGGTCGCAAGTCCATACTATAATCCGGCAAAAAGGAAATTGTCATGAGACGCGCGCGCTTGTTGGAAATTAGAAGGGTGCTGCTGGGCCTGTCCATGTTTCTGCTCCTGACAGGGCAATTGGGTTCAACTGTCTGGGGACAGGGAGTGTCCGGTGTGCGGGCCTTTGGCGGCGGCGTGGCGCCCCTGGTCAGGTTTCCAGGAGGCAGCCTCTACATTGACAACCAAGGCACGCAAGGCTTTCTTTACACGCCGGGGCAGAATTTCCAGACCTACAGTTTTCGCAACCCCGCCACGGGTCAGGCCTGGAGCGGGGCGGCCGGAACCTTGGGCCCGCAGCTTTCCATCGGACTGATTCAAGGGGCCAATCAAACCGGCAATCCGCTCATCTTGCCGGGGCCCCCGCGTCAAACGGCTCCGCTGCTGCCGATCCAATCGACGCTCTTGGACGATATTCCATAATCCTCGACCTCATTCTGGGTATGGGCGGGCGAGCTGGGGAAAGTCTATGCCCAGACCACTGCTTAGGACGCAGATATTACCCGTAAAACTGTTCACGGCTCATCGGCCAATTGCCACGCCAAGGCCAGCACGTACCGAGCCACGTTTCGCAAGATGTTCGGGTCGAGCGTGTCGGCCGTATCGGTGGGCCGGTGGAAATGTGGATGAATGCCGCCGCTGACCACCGTGATGGTCGGTATGCCGATTTCCTTGAATGGTACGTGATCGCCGCCGGGGAAAAATCCGAAGAGGTCGAGTCGGTCCTGTACCCCCACCGCCGTCCCCGCGTCGAGGGCGATCCGCTTATCTAGACCGGTCACGCCGACAGTGAGCCTTCCATTGCCGATTCCGGCGTGGTCGATGTTGATCATGGCCTTGGTTGCCGCGAGCGGCACGAGGGGGCGCGAGATATAAAGGCGTGATCCGAGCAAATCTCGCTCCTCTCCGCTGAACGAGACAAAGAGGATCGAACGCCGGGGATGGAATCCGGCCTTGACAAGGGCCCGCGCCACCTCCAGGATCACGGCGGTGCCCGAGGCGTTGTCGTCCGCCCCGGGAAACAACAGGCCGGCCGGTTTGCCGAAATGGTCGCGGTGCGAGCCGATGATGATCCAGTCCGGTCCCGTTCCGGGGAGCACTCCCAACACGTTGGTCAGCGCGCCGTCCTGCGTCTCGGTGTTCCACTTAAGCGAAGCGTAGTGATTCGTGATGATTGAGCGGGATGACGGATTCCGATTGAGCTGTTCTTGAAGCGCACGCAGGCGATCGGGAGTGGCATGGTTCGAGTCGGCAAGGATCCGTTCCGCAAGGGTCGTGCTGATCCAGGCTCCCGGGATGGCTTGGTCGAGAGGCAGTTGTCCGTAGAAGGCGCCGGGGCTTCCTGTGACGCCTCGGCGGGCTTCATAGGGATGGAGAATGGGGCCGGTTGCGGTCAGGTAGGCAAGGGCGCCACGCTCTTGCGCAAGCCGGACCTTGTCCGCGTGGCTGACCGGATGTTTGACGTGGTCCGGTTTTCCTCGGAGGAAGAGCACGATACGGTTATTGACGTCCACACCGGCGTAGTCGTCGATGTCTTGGGCGGGCTCGACGATGCCATAGCCGACAAAGACGATTTGACCCTGAAGATCGGCGGAAGGGGCATCGAAGATGGGAAGGTACTCCGCGCCGAGCGCTACGGTCGAGAGGCCGTCAACGGCACCGATTTGAAGCATGGGATCGGGAGCCAAAAGCGGTGTGGAGACGAGAGTCGCCATGATACCTGCCGTGGCGCCGTCTTTTTCTGAAGAGCCCGGTATCATCAGCGAGCCGTTATAGACATTGGGCAGACGAAGCCCTGCCGACAGAAACTCCCGCGCGACCCATC
>JAIWOH010000184.1 GCA_020216985.1 Nitrospira sp. | reverse complement strand
GAGCGGAGCGGAGATCGTCCTCGGTTCCCGTTTGCCTCCCGTTAAATGAGGGACTGCTCAACGTCCGAACATCGGCCAGCATCCGTTCGGAGGAAATGAGCTCGATGGCCCTGGACAGTTCACTGTCAGCTTGTTGGGCGGCGATCGTTGTCGCTTGCAAGACGATCCAGAGGCCGACAAGGGCAGGCGTTTGTCGTGCAAGAGAAGAGGCGAAAATGCGCAAAAACCCCCTCCGTCTTCGAGCGTTGACCTTGCGAAGCGGCAAAACTATAACACAGCCCGCCCGACCCGTTGCACCATCTTGGAAAGGCAGGGTACTATCCCAAGTTGACATGGACAAGAAGTGAGCAAAGCAGAAATCTGTGTGCGAGGAGGGGGTGCCGATGGCGGCTGGCGGTTCGGGCAACGGGTTGTATGACCACCTCTATAAACGTTTTTTTGAACAGCGGGACACTCATCAAGGTTATTCGTTTCAGGAGGCTCCGGGAGGCAGCGCGCCACCCCCGACGGTGACGTTCGGCGAGAAGCTTCGTTGGTGGACATGGGATCGGTGGCGGCGGCGGAAAAAAATCCTTGCCGAGCGAGACCGGTTGCAGCGGGAAATTCTTCAAATCAAAAACACCGGTCGATCAAAATAGCCAAAGTAGCGGGACGGCACGGTGTCCTGTGTTGTTATGCAGTGCTGTTAGGTGATGAAAACAACTTGCTTGATGGGGAGAGCGGCCATGGCGCTGTCTCAAAGGAGCCGAACAGTCGTGATGAGAGGGGGCAAAGTGTTCTGGATCTGTCTTGTAATCGGATGGAGCATCCCGACTGTCGGCGACCAGGCAGGCGCCGTTCAGTGGGAAACGCAGGAAGAGAAGGAATTCCATCTCAAGCAGCAGGCGAAAGGCGGATTGTTTCAGCGGTGGGCGTTTGATCAGGACCATCCCGATCAGACGCCAGCCGGGTTTTTAGAGATGGCCGTCGGGAAAGAGCAGCCTGTCGCCTGGACCGTTCAGACCTCTATGAATGCTCCGTCGCCCCCCAACGTCGTGACGGTATCGGCGGACTGTGATGCGAAGCCCTGTTACCATTTGTTGATCGCCAAGGGGCTCAATTATGAATATCCGGATCTTTCGGTTCGCTTTCGAGGTTCGCAAGGAATCGGGGGGATCGTCTTCGGAGTCAGAGATGCCGAGAATTTTTATGCGACATTGGTCGATCTGGCGACGTCCACGGCGCGTGTGATTCGGATGATGGAAGGAAACGAGCGGGTGCTGGCTCAAACTTCGGTGAGCCTGAAAAATACAGACTGGCATTCGCTGAGAGCGCAACGGAATACGATCATCAGCAAGGACTTCATTGAGATGTTCGTCGACGGCGTATTGGTCTTGTCCGTCGAGGATCAGACGCTCGGGTTGGGACAAGTCGGTCTGGCGGCCGGAGGAAAGGCATCGTTATCTTTTGATCTGTTTCATGCCGCGCCTCTTTTTTCTCACCGCCCGTTGTCACCGCCGCCCGCCTACTAATAAGCCGTTCGGGGAGCGATGGCACTGCGACCAAAGGGAAAGAGGCAGCGAGATCCAAGCTTGCCTTTGCCTCCTCGAGTGGGGTACGATAGGTTCGCTTGGATGCGCGAGGCCTAGCAGACAAGCGCGGAGAGCGATAAGGCCTGAGCCAGTGTTGTTTTGGTCCAGCCAGGGAATTTGATCGGAAGCCGGAGTTAAGCCGGCGCGGTGTCGTGACATCTTCGGCCTCTTTCTTTCTTCACTTCCTTCTCGAGTCCAAAACAGCACCATTGTGTCAAAGGAGGGTCTGCTGATGGGTGCGAAGATTTATGTGGGTGGATTGCCGTATGCAACGACGGAACAGCAACTGAGCGATTTGTTTGCCGCTCACGGGACTGTAGCATCGGCGCGGATCATCACGGACAAGTTTACCGGGCAATCCCGGGGATTTGGGTTTGTGGAGATGTCCTCCGAGTCCGAGGCGCAGGCGGCCATCGCGGCATTAAATGGGACACAATTCGGTGGACGGACCTTAACGGTTAATGAAGCTCGTCCCCAGGAGCCCCGTCAGGGCGGTGGAGGCCGAGGGGGATTCGGAGGAGGCGGGCGCAACTAGCCCGATCGTGTTGTGCATGATGCAGGGGGAGCCGGCGATCCGGCCCCCCTTTTTTGTTCTGTTTGTTCGACCAAGAGTCTGTGATCGGCCGGTACGTGGAGGCTGATCAAGGTTGTGACGAAAAGACGATGCCCCCGTTCAAGCTCGAGGCTCCATTCAAACCCTGCGGCCATCAGCCGGAGGCGATCGCCAAACTGGCGGCCGGAATAGAAGCCGGGAAACGCCACCAGGTTTTGCTGGGGGTCACCGGATCCGGCAAGACGTTTACGATGGCCAACCTGATCGAACGGGTGCAAAAACCCACACTGGTACTGGTTCATAACAAAACGCTCGCCGGGCAACTGTATCAAGAGTTCAAGCAGTTCTTCCCCCGCAACGCCGTCGAGTATTTCGTGAGCTATTACGATTACTACCAACCGGAAGCCTACATTCCGCAGAGCGATACCTACATCGCCAAGGACGCGTCGATCAACGACGCCATCGATCAGATGCGGCATGCCGCGACCACGGCGCTGCTTCAGCGAAACGACGTGCTGATCGTATCGTCGGTCTCGTGCATCTACGGGTTGGGATCTCCGGAGGTGTACCACGATATGTTGGTTTATCTCCAAGAGGGCGATGAGATCCGGCGGGAAAAAATTTTACAAAAGCTCGTGGAAATCCAATATGAGCGGAACGACGTCGATTTCCATCGTGGGACGTTTCGAGCGCGAGGAGACGTGATCGAAGTGTTTCCCGCGTCGTCGGAGGCCAAATCGGTGCGGATCGAGCTGTTCGGCGATGTAGTCGATGCGATCCACGAAATTGATCCGCTGACCGGGAAATCGTTGGGGAAGTTGCCGAAAATCGCCATCTATCCCAACACGCACTACCTCATCGCGCCGGATCGCTACGAACGGGCCATCGCCGGTATCGAGGAAGAGCTGGAAGAGCGGCTGATCGAATTCAGAAAAACAGGCCGGTTGGTCGAAGCGCAGCGCTTGGAGCAGCGGACAAAATTCGATTTGGAGATGATTCGCTCCGTCGGCTATTGCCACGGCATTGAGAACTATTCGCGCCATTTGAGCGGACGGGCGCCGGGTGAACCGCCGCCCACGTTACTGGATTATTTTCCCAAAGACTTTCTGCTGATCGTCGACGAGTCGCACGCGACGATCCCGCAGGTGGGAGGCATGTACGAAGGGGATTACTCGCGAAAGCGGACCCTGGTGGAATATGGGTTTCGCCTTCCCTCGGCGGTGGATAACCGCCCGCTGAAATTTTCGGAGTTCGAACGGTGCCTGCATCAAGTGGTCTATGTGTCGGCCACGCCCGGCCCCTATGAATTGGAACGGGCGAAGGGCGAGATCGTGGAACAGATCATCCGTCCGACCGGCCTGATGGATCCGGCGATCACGGTGGCGCCGGCCAAGGGACAGGTGGATCATCTGCTGGGGCAGGTGCGGGCGGAGGTTGCCAAGGGAGGCCGCGTGCTGGTCACGACCTTGACCAAACGCATGGCCGAGGACTTGACGGAGTATTACCATGATCTCGGCGTCAAGGTGCGGTATCTTCATTCCGACATCAAGACGCTCGAGCGGGCTGAAATCGTGCAGGACCTTCGACGCGGTCGATTTGACGTATTGGTGGGGATCAATCTGCTGCGTGAGGGCCTGGATCTGCCGGAAGTGAGTCTTGTCGCCATCCTCGATGCCGACAAGGAGGGATACCTTCGTTCCTATCGGTCGCTCATTCAAACGGCCGGCCGAGCGGCGCGCAACGTCGAAGGCCGAGTGATTTTCTACGGAGACACCGTCACCGACTCGATGCGGATGGCGATCGAGGAAACGGAGCGGCGGCGGCGCATTCAGGCCGAATACAATCGAACGCACGGCATCACGCCGGCCAGCGTGAAAAAAGGGATCCCGGTGATCGAGTACGCCATGGCCGATTTGGATTACGTGCATTTGGAGGCGGCGGCGGAATCCGGTGAATCATACGGAACGGAGGGAGGAGGAAGGGTGGATCAGCTTATCAAGACATTGGAAGCGGAAATGAAGGCGGCGGCCAAAGAGCTCGCCTTCGAACGGGCCGCTCAATTGCGCGACCGCATCCGAGCGCTTCGGCTTAAAGAATTGGAAGTGAACGCGTAGGCGCTAGATGTGTTTGTAGAGATAGATGCCGATGAACATGCCCAGGATGCTAATGATGTTGATTTTCACGCCGATCCCCACGGTGAGTTTCAGCAGGACCAAATCGAGCGTGAGAGGAGGATTGATGCCGGGGGTGAAATGGGTGGAGAAGATACTCTGAATCATGCCTTGAGGAGCCATGACGTGAAGAATTTCTCCGAGAATGCCTCCTAACAGACCTCCGATGAGAATAAAAGTAAACAACACCCACGGTGACTTTCGCACGAGCGCGCCGACCCCTCGGATAAGATGACAGGATACCACGGCACCATATAGCAAGGTTTCGGGCAAGTCAATAAATCCGATGACTTAAGCCGATGCGGCGCCGCCTTGACTTGCAAGAAGTGGTTCTATAGACTGCTCCTACCGTTTTCCTAATTTTTTCGAGGCGATCGGAGATCTCTGATCCAGGGCTTCGATGGCCTCTTTCTTTGTGAGCCTATGTTCGAAACGTTAAGCCAGAAGTTTGAAGCGATCTTGAAGAAACTCCGCGGGCAGGGCGTGCTCACGGAGCAAAATATCGCCGAGGCGCTCAAGGAAGTCCGGCTCGCCCTCCTTGAAGCCGACGTGAATTTTAAAATCGTCAAAGATTTCATCGAACGGGTTCGACAGAAAGCCGTCGGGCAAGAGGTCTTGCAGAGCCTGACTCCCGGCCATCAGGTCGTCAAAATTGTGCTGGATGAGCTGGCCGAGATGATGGGACGCGAGCGGTCGGGACTTGCGTTCAGCTCAAGGCCTCCCACCGTCGTCATGCTGGTCGGGTTGCAGGGAGCGGGAAAAACCACGACCTGCGGAAAGTTGGGCCGCCTCTACAAAAGTCAAGGCAAGCGCGTGCTGATGGTCGCCGCCGATCCCCGCCGGCCCGCGGCGGGAGAGCAATTGAACGCGCTGGGACGCGATTTGGGCATCGAGGTATATCGTGTCGATCGGCCTCAGGGAGCCCAGCCGGTTTCTCGACTGGAGGTGGTGGAGATCTGTCAAGCCGGTGTCGAACAGGCGCGGGTACAGGGTTTCGATCTGGTGGTCTTGGATACTGGCGGGCGGCTGCACATTGATGATGAACTGATGGAGGAGCTGGTCGCCGTCAAGGCCGCGGTGGTTCCGCAGGAAGTGTTATTGGTCGCCGATGCCATGACCGGCCAAGACGCGGTCGCGATGGCGAGTCGGTTCGATCAACAGGTCGGCTTGACCGGCATCATTCTGACAAAGGTTGAGGGCGATGCGCGTGGAGGAGCGTTATTGTCGATTCGGGCCGTGACCGGCAAGCCGGTGAAGTTTCTCGGTGTGGGGGAGAAACTGGACGCTTTGGAGGCGTTCCATCCGGATCGCATGGCATCCCGTATTCTTGGCATGGGGGACGTCCTGTCGCTGATTGAAAAAGCACAGGCCAGTTTTTCTCAGCAGCAGGCCGAAGAAGCTCGGAAACGGCTTGCGACCAACACGTTCACGCTGGAAGATTTCCGCGCTCAATTGGGACAAATGGGTCGTCTCGGTTCGATGGATCAGATTCTCAACTTGTTGCCGGGCGGGCAGAAGCTCAAGGGAATGATCGAGGGCGACAAGCCGGAACGAGAAATCAGACGGGTGGTCGCCATCATCGATTCCATGACGATCAGTGAACGCCGCGACCACACGATCATCAATGGAAACAGAAAAAAACGGATTGCTCGAGGTAGCGGTACCAGCGTTCAAGAAGTCAATCGCTTGATCAAGCAATTTTTGTCGGCGAAGAAGTTGGCCAAGGCCATGACCGGCGCGGGCGCGCGGCGACACCTTGCCCAGCTCATGCGGTCGATGTAGCTCGGTCTTCAGGGGGGTGAGAAGGACAAGAGGAGGAGATATGGGCTTGGATGTTCACGAAAGAGTTAAGGGCCGAATCTTTTGGATTGAGCGGAAATTGCGTAAAAGCTAATACAGTTCGTTTTATCACTCACATCACTTCATAGAGTTCGTTGCGTTGGAACAAGGAGGAGTCTGTGGCTGTTCATCTGAGGCTTGCTCGAGCAGGAAGACATAAACGACCCATGTATCGATTGGTGGCGGCTGATTCCCGTAGGGCGCGGGACGGACGATTTATTGAGATTCTCGGAATCTTCGACCCATTGAAGGAAACGGGAATCCCTGAGCTGAAACAAGAACGGGTGCTCTCCTGGCTGCACCAGGGAGCACAACCGACGGTCACCGTGCGGACGTTGCTCCGTCGCTCCGGTGTATGGAAACAGTTTGAAGCCGAAAAGGCCGTCAAAAAAGGGGCTCCCACGAAGGGGTAAAGGGAGAGAGCCTCTTTTTTATGGTTCTCAATAGAGATTTCGTGACGGTCGGACGGATTCAGCGGCCTTTTGGTGTGAAAGGAGAGGTCAAGGTTCGTCCCCTGAGCGACGTTCCGGACCGGTTGGAAACTCTGTCGAAGGTGAGCCTGGTCGCCAAAGACGGGAAAACCATGGACACCAGCGTCACCAGGGTGAGACGGGCCGGATCTGAATTTATCGTGGGGTTTGCGGGTCTCACGACGCCCGAGGCCGCCAAACTCTGGTGCGGTGGACTCATCCAGGTGACTCGCGGGACGGTGCCGGCGCCCCCGGTGGGCCACTATTACGAATGTGATTTGGTGGGGCTTACGGTTCAAAACGACCGGGGGCGGCGAATCGGAATCGTAGAAGAGATTTGGGAGTCGCCTGCTCATCATGTGTTCGTTATCCGGGACGGCAGAGAGGAAATCTTGGTTCCTGCGGTCAGGGAGTGGGTCACGCGGGTTGATCTCGAGAATAGGTTGATGACGGTTCATATGATGGAATCGACGGACGAGCGCGATGCTTCGGTTTGATGTTCTGACGCTGTTCCCGGAAATGGTCTCTGCCGTCCTGGGGCACAGCATACTCAAACGAGCCCGTGACAAAGGGTTGCTGGAGGTCAGGGTTCACAATCTGCGAACGTATACCGATGATCGCCACAAGACCGTCGATGACGTGCCCTATGGCGGAGGAGCCGGGATGGTCATCAAAGCCGAGCCGATTTTCCGCGCCGTCGACGCGCTCCTCCAAGAAGCGTATGAAGCGGGGGAACGCCTGCGGTTGTTATTTCCGACTCCTCACGGCCGGCCGTTTTCGCACGAGTACGCCAGGCGGCTTGCGCGCGAACGTCGTCGCATGGTGATCCTCTGCGGCCATTACGAGGGGATTGATGAGCGGGTGAGAATCGCTTTGTCTCCGGAGGAAGTCTCGGTCGGCGACTATGTGTTGACAGGCGGCGAACTGCCCGCGCTTATTCTGATCGATGCGACGTCGCGGTTGGTTCCGGGCGTGTTGGGCGATCCTGAGTCCATCATGGAGGAGTCGTTTGTGGATTCATTGCTGGAATATCCGCACTACACCAGGCCGGCTCGAGTGCGTGGGTTGGACGTGCCGGATGTGCTGCTGTCCGGGCATCATGAAGCGATCCGCTTGTGGCGCAGGAAGCAGGCGTTGCGCAGTACCTATCTCAAACGGCCTGATTTGTTGAGGAATCGGGTTCTGACGGGAGAAGACCGGCAATTATTGGCTGAAATGATCCGCGAAGGCGCCGTCACGGCGCCTTCGCCCGGAGGGGAGGAGGGAGGGATACGTTCATGAATCGGTTGGAACGGGTGCGCCAGTCGTTGACGAAAAAGTCGATTCCGAGTTTTGAGATCGGAGACGTGGTGAGAGTGCACGTCAAAGTCGTCGAAGGAGACAAGGAACGAATCCAGGTGTACGAAGGCACGGTGATCGCCAGGAAGGGTTCTTTGAACACGGAAACGTTTACGGTTCGCAAGATATCGTACGGTGTCGGCGTCGAACGCATCTTCCCGGTACATTCGCCGATCGTCTCCAAGATCGACGTCGTTCGGCATGGGCGTGTGCGCCGCGCCAAGCTCTATTATCTCCGGAGTAAAAAGGGGCGGTTCGCCAAAATAGAAGAGCGGGAGTTCAGCGGCGAGAACAAGTCCGCTCCAAAGCCGGCCGCCGTTTCCGAAGAAAGCGTGAGCGCGTCATCGACCGCTTGAACCTGACCCGATCTCCAAAGGGCCGTTGCGTGTCCCATGCAGAGGAACGGCCCAAGGTGCGAGCCGGATGGGGCCTGCCGACGAGTTCGAGCAAGAAGCCAGGTGGCGAGGGTACCGTCGCGTCGCCGGCGTGGATGAAGCGGGGCGAGGCCCCTTGGCCGGTCCAGTGGTTGCGGCGGCGGTGATTTGGCCGGCCCATCTCGGCTCGATCGGCATCGACGACTCAAAACGATTGTCGGAAAAAACGCGAGAACGGTTGTATCACCTCATCTTGGAGCGAGCCGTCGGCGTGGGCGTCGGCTCGGCGGATGCCGCGGAAATTGATGCGCTCAATATCCTGGAAGCGACACGCCTGGCCATGGTTCGGGCTCTCGCCGGCTTGTCACCCCCTCCAGATTACGTGCTCACGGACGCGGTCACTCTCCCCGCTCTCTCGATTCCGCTGCGACCGATCATTAAAGGCGACGCCCTGTCCCTTTCGATTGCCGCTGCGTCGATCGTCGCCAAAGTGATGCGCGATCGTCTGATGGTGGAATACCACGACCTCTATCCACAGTATAATTTTCTATCGCACAAAGGGTATGGGACTTCCGAGCATCTGCGGCTGTTGGCGCGGTTCGGCCCTAGTCCCGTTCATCGTCTGACCTTCGGACCGGTACGGGCGGCGGCCGCCGCGTGTGCTCGCACGGCCGGTTCGTCATGACGGGTCCCGAAATCGCGGTCGATGAAGCCATTTGACGCGAAGGATCCTCGCCACCGGTTCGGTCGTGCAAGCGAGCTGATGGCGGAGCAATTTCTTCGGGCCAAAGGCTATCGTATTTTAGAGCGCAACTTGAGAACTTCGCTGGGCGAGTTGGATCTTGTCGCCGAGGACGGCGGCGTGCTGGTCTTTGTCGAAGTAAAGGCGCGTGCCACGGAGGCGTTCGGTGGGGCGTTACTGGCCGTCGGGCGGCGCAAGCAGGAGAAGTTGGTGCGGTTGGCTTCACAGTACACGGCGCAGTGCCGTCTGTCAGATCGGCGGTGCCGATTCGACGTGATCGCGGTGCAAGGAGACCCTGCGCGAGGGGGCCGTATCGTGCATCTGGAAAACGCATTCGACGCTTCGGGAAATGAGACGTACTGAACGGTGATCGATCCATGTTCTTGCCGGAAGCTATTATTCAACTGATCCATGTCTCCAAAAGTTACGACCGCCGGGCGGCGTTGTCCGACGTGACGCTGGACATCGCCAAGGGAGAATTCGTCTTGCTTATGGGAGCGAGCGGGGCTGGAAAATCGACGTTGCTGCGTCTGTTGATCGGGGAAGAGCGGCCGGATCAAGGCCAGGTCTTCGTGCAGGGGAAAAACGTCGGCCGGTTGAAGCAAGCCGAGGTGCCGTATCTTCGGCGAAAAATAGGGACCGTTTTTCAGGATTTTCGCCTTTTGCCGAACAAGACCGTATTTGAAAATGTCTCGCTTCCTTTGATCGTCCAGCGGGCTTCAATGGCAGATATCCGCCGCAAGGTGATCGAAGCGCTCAGGGCGGTCGGCGTCGAGCATAAAAAGGACCATCTCCCCAACAGCTTGTCGGCCGGAGAACGGCAGCGCGTTTGCATCGCGCGGGCGATTGTCAATGGACCGGTGGTGCTGCTGGCGGATGAGCCGACGGGCAATCTTGATCCGGAGCGGACCGCCGAAATCATCGAGTTGTTCAAACTGATCA
>JAIWOH010000183.1 GCA_020216985.1 Nitrospira sp. | reverse complement strand
ATGCCAGAGGGACCACCGTCGTGGTGGCGACCCATGACCCCCATGTCATGACGCTGGCCAACCGACGCGCGTTGACGTTGGTGCAAGGAACCGTCGTGCAAGGGCCCGGCTAGGTGAGGCTTCGGAAGATATGAGGTGGCTCTGGTATCTGGTCCGCGAGGCCTATGCGAATTTGCGGACGAACCGCATGACCACGGTTGTGGCGATCTTGACCACGGCGTTCACGCTGGCCTGCGTGGGTATTTTTTTGCTGTCCTACGTCAACCTCCGCAACGCCGCAAACTGGCTGCAAGAAGACATCAAGATCATCGTCTATTTGGATGATGCGGTGTCGCGGGAGGAGGTCCAAACACTGCAGGATCGACTCCGGACGGATCGACTGGTCGCCGCTCTTCGCTACATCTCGAAGGAAGAGGCGTTGGGCGAATTTCGAGCCCAGTTTCCGACCGATTTTCACCTTCTTGAAGGGCTCGGGGAAAATCCACTGCCCGCGTCGTTTGTGGTCACTCCGGCGCCGGATTTTCGCTCGCCGGAGGCGGTCGCGCGTTGGGCCGAGCGCGTCGGCGGCATGGCCGGAGTCGCAAAGATCGATTATAATCGAGAATGGATCGACGCATTGGCTGAAGTCATTCACTATCTCGAATTGACGGCGATCGCCGTCGGCGCGGTTCTGTCTGCCGCCGCAGTGACCATTATCGGCAATACGATCAGGCTCGCGCTCTTCGCCAGGCGGGAGGAAGTCGAAATTCTTCGGCTGGTGGGGGCGACCGGCGCCTTCATCGGCATCCCCTACTTGCTGGAAGGCGCGGTGCTGGGGGGAGCGGGGAGCGCGTTGGCGTTGGGGATGCTCAAAGTGGGATTCGAGGTATTCAGGCATCACATCGGCTCGGTCGGCCGATTTCACGGCTTTGAAGAGCTGGTGTCGTTTTTCCCTCTTTCCCTTTCCGCGGCGTTCGTTGCGGTGGGGATGGGGTTGGGAGTCGTCGGCAGTATGATCTCACTGCTGTGGGTTGGAGAACGGCGGCGATGAAGGTGAAGCGGCTGTTGGCGGTCGCCTTCTGCTGCGCGGCGGTGGAAGCCGGATTGGAATCCGTGTTCGCCGACGATTCCATCACCGAGAAAATCGAGCGAGAGCGAAAAGCGCTGGAGCGACTGAAAGACAAGATTCAAGAAAAACGGAAGCAGGCGAACGAAGCGGAAAAAAAACGGGAGTCGCTGTTGCAAAGTATCCAGTCCCTGGATGAGCAGTTGATCCGTCATCGTCAGGATCACCAGGACATCATGAGGAAACTACGGAAGAAAGATCGGGAGATCGAGGACATTACGGAACGAATCGGCGTGATGCGCGCCGGCATGCGGGAGCGGCGCGAAGCCATTCTTGCGCGTATGCGGGCCCAGTATATGGAGGGGCGGTTCGGATACGTGAAGGCGCTGCTGGCATCGGACTCTTACGTGGATTTTCAACGTCGTCGTCAATACTTGTCGACGGTGACTCATAAAGACTATGAATTGATGGGCGAGTTTAAAACCGATTTGATGCGGATGGAGCAAGCCGAGCGGCAGCGGGCGGCGGCTCGCGCCGGCTTAATGACGTTCAAAGAACGCATCGAGAAAAAGCTGGCGGACATTCAATCGCTTCAGAGGCAAAAGAAAGTGTATTTGGTCAAAATTGGGCAAGAAAAAGAGGCTTACGATCGAGTGGTCGAAGAGCTTGAGCGATCCGCGTCCCGAGTCGATGGGTTGTTGCGTCAGTTGGAAGCCCGTCGCCAAGGTATTGCCAAGCGCCCGTCGATATCCGGTCCTCCTCCGTCCATAGGGAAGGGGACGTTACCATGGCCGGTCGAAGGGCAGGTGATCTCCTTTTTCGGCCGACAAAAGCATCCGACCTTCGATACCTACGTCCAGCGCAAGGGAATTGAGATCAGGACGAAGGACGGTAGCGCGATTCAGGCGGTCATGCCTGGCACGGTGGTCTATGCGGACTGGTTGAAAGGCTACGGACTCGTTATAATTCTGGATCATGGCAACGGGTTTTTTTCTTTGTACGCCCATGCGTCGAAGGTTTTGGCAAAAGTCGGGGAGCAGGTTGTCGGTGGGCATCCTATTGGGGAAACGGGAGACACGGGCGTCATCGGGGAAAATACCTTGTACTTTGAGCTGCGTCAGGGAACCGAGCCGGTGGATCCGCTTCAATGGTTGGCGAGGCGTTGATTCCCGCGCGGAGCGCGGGCCGAATGTTCGATGGATGAATGAAGGGATGGGATGATGATGGAACAGCAGCCGCGGCGAAGGTCTTGGGTAGTGTGGCCGATGATCGCCATCGCGCTCCTCGGCGGGATTTTGATCGGCAAGGGGTGGGAGCGGACCGGCTATGCCGGTGAAACCTACGAAGAACTCAAGACGTTTTCTGAAGTGCTGAATCAGATTCAGCGCCATTATGTCGATGAGACGAAGCCGAAGGAGTTGATCCAAGGCGCCATTCGCGGCATGCTCGCGACGCTCGACCCGCATTCCGCCTATATGACGCCCGAAATGTACAAGGAGATGCAGGTCGAGACTAAAGGAGAATTCGGAGGAGTGGGGATCCAGATCGGCGTGAAAGACAATCGTTTGGCCGTGATTGCGCCCATTGAAGGAACTCCGGCGCATCGAGCGGGGATCAAGGCCGGTGATTTCATCGTCAAGGTCAATGATGAGACGACGAAAGATCTTTCCTTGATGGACGCGGTCCAAAAGATGCGGGGACCAAAGGGGAGCAAGGTGAGTTTGACGGTCCAGCGCGAGGGCACGCCCGAACCCCTTGTGTTTACGTTGGTCCGGGATACGATCAAGATCGAAAGCGTCAAGTCGAAAGTCATTGAAAACAATTTGGGGTACGTGCGGTTGACGCAATTCCAAGAATCGACGGGCAAAGATTTGGCCAAGGCCATCAAACAATTCAAAGAGCAGAAGGTCCAGGGCGTCATCATCGATTTACGGAACAATCCCGGCGGGCTGTTGACCGCTGCGGTCGACGTCTCCGAGCAATTTCTGCCGAGCGGGAAACTGATCGTCTACACCAAGAGCCGCGACGGGAAGAAAGACGAATGGTTCGCCAAGGCCAAGGATCAGTTGGACAATCTTCCCCTCATCGTGTTGGTAAACGAGGGATCGGCCAGCGCTTCGGAGATCGTGGCCGGCGCCCTTCAAGATTGGGGACGGGCTGTCGTCGTCGGAACCACCTCATTCGGCAAAGGATCGGTCCAGACCATTCTGGCGCTCGGCGACGGATCGGGGCTGCGTCTGACGACGGCCAAGTATTACACGCCGAAGGGACGGACCATTCAATCGACGGGGATCACGCCGGACATCGTGGTGAAGGCGCCGCAGCCGGCCGTCGCCAAGGCGACCGAGAACCACGTGGGTGAGAAAGATTCTGAGGGGAAGGGAGGAAAGTCTCCGGCCGGCAAGGATCAGGCGTCTCCTGCGGGGAAGTCGACGGACGAAGCCGGCGCCAAAGCCGGCTCGCCTCCGCCGGCTGCAACGGCGGAGGCGGGGGGCGATCTTTCGCCCGAGGAAGATGTCCAATTACAAAAGGCCGTGGAGTTGCTCAAAACCTGGAAGATCTTTAAGGAGCTCAAGCCATCTTAAGTTTGCGTGAATCCGCTTTCGAAATCTGCGCTCGAGAGAAATCGAACGCATGGTCGATCCGTTCGACCCGGCGTTTCTTGGCGTCTCCACGTCAACCGTTACGAGAAACTTGCCTGTTCGGTCCCGACTTTCCCAAGGTTTCCCTCGGGGGAAGTCGGGACGGGGTTCCTGAATCCCATATTTTGCTTTTCAATTTTTCCCCAATCGATACAATGGGGGCGTCGACAGCTTAATTATGTCGACGGACGCGCTTCTCCAGCGCAAACGGATTCCTCCCCGACATAGGTAAACGGCTGATCTCATGGCGACTCTTATTTCCGTGGCATCAGGGAAAGGCGGTGTGGGAAAGAGCGTCGTCTCGACCAACCTGGCGCTGGCGCTCGCAAAGACTGGTCGACAGGTTCTGCTGGCAGATCTTGATGTGGGGGGAGCCGATGCCCACATCTTGCTTGGAGAACTGAAACCGCCGGTCACTCTCACGGATTTTTTAAACAAACGGGTTCACCGCTTGAGAGACGTGGCCATCCCGGTCACGTTTCATCCGAACCTCCGCCTCATTGCGGGGACTGGTGACACCTTGGCGACGGCCAACATGGCCTATGCCCGCAAGAAACGGTTGATGAATCAATTTCAAGACCTCGATGCAGACGTGGTTGTCATCGACGTCGGAGCTGGGACCAACTACCATTCGCTGGATTTCTTTCTGATGGCCGATGTTCATCTCGCGGTCGCCACGTCCGAGCCGACGTCGGTGCTGGATCTGTACCGATTCATCAAATTGGCGGCGATCCGGCGAGTGCTGGCCTGTTTTCTTGCCCGCAGTCCTTTGTCCGAGACCCTGTCCAACCGAGACTTTTCCAGTGTGGGGGAAGTCATGGATGTCGCGGGAGCGACCGATCCGGAGGGGCGAGACGTGGCGGCCGCAGCTTTGCGGGCGTTTCGACCCGGATTGATCGTCAATCGCGCCTTCGGTCGCTCCCACGTCAACGTGCTGTATCTTCGCAAAGTTCTTCGAGACTACGTCGGCGGCGACATCGTCTTTCTTGGAGAGATCCCCGAAGACCCGGCCGTGGGACAAGCGGTTCAAAAATTCATGCCTGTCGTCGAGGCTGTTCCCGAGTCTCCGGCCGCCAAGGGGTTGTTGGCCGTCTCCGCGGCCCTTGAGCGATTGTTGGCTGAAGGCCAAGCCGTCGCTTCTTCTCCTCGCGATGTCGACCCGTCCCCTTGCCGGCGTCCGACGTCGCGTTCTGCGGAGGCGGTTTCCTGCGAGGCCGTTCCCTCAATCCCGTAGGCGCCTCTTCATCTCGGTTTAGTTGGCAGGCTGGTCTCTTTGTGCCATGAGCCGCTGAACGGCATCGAGCAATTCCTGTTCGGACCCTGAAAATCCCGGCACTGTGCGAAGCAGATGGGAGCGGATCAGTTGCTCCAAGTCCGGAAGGGTTCGAATACCGAGGCGAAAGTACAGGTATGTCACAAGGGAATCTGAAAACCCCGGCAGAGAAGCCCAGGCTTTTACCTCCGGCGGCAAGGGGGTTTTAAGCTCTTCATAGGCGCGGATCGTTCCACTCTCAAGAAATTCCATGATTTTCTTGGCTAGGTCTTTGCCGATCCCCTCGATGTCTTCCAACTGACGGCGGTTTGCCACGGCTGCGACGTCTTCTTCGAGAGCCAGCAAGGCCTCCGCCGCCCGTTGATAGGCCCGAACTCGGTAGGGGTTCGCTCGTTGAGCCGAGAGTAGTTCGGCCATTGATCGAAAGAGAGTCGCCAGTCGCCGGTTGTTCTCGTGCATGGTGATGACCAGCCGGATGAGCGGATTGATAGGTCTATTGTGCGTTGTTCCGGGCCGTTTGAGCAAGCAGCCTTGATTGACAAGGCGAATTCTTGTCCCCTAGGATGACTGTCATGGGTGAAGCGATCAAAATTCAGGTGAACGGCGAGATAAGGGATTGGCGTGGCGGCGTGACGGTGGCCGATTTGTTGCGGGATCTGGAGATTGCGACCGACCGCGTGGCGGTGGAGGTCAACCTTGAAATTTTGGACCGTGCAAAGTTCGCGGAACATCGGCTTCGGGACGGCGATCGTGTGGAGATTCTGAGCTTTATCGGCGGAGGAGCATTGTGCATCGGCGACGGGAGCGTCGATGCGCCCCGCGTGGGCGAACCGAAGGAATCCAAAGAGCGCACAGCTTCTCCCGCCATTTTTTGAAGAGGGGGCTATGACGGACGATCGGTTGATCATCGCAGGGCGTGAGTTCAAGTCACGACTGTGGGTAGGAACGGGCAAATACAAGAGTTTCGCCGAAACCCAAAAAGCCATCGAGATGTCGGGAGCCGACGTCGTCACGGTGGCGGTACGCCGCGTCAATATTACCGATCGATCCAAAGAAAACCTGCTCGACTACATTGATCCCAAGAAATACACGATTCTCCCCAATACGGCCGGTTGCTACACGGTGGAAGACGCGGTGCGGTATTCCCGTCTTGCCCGCGCCGCCGGCGTCTCCGACTTGGTGAAACTCGAGGTGATCGGAGACGAAAAAACGTTGTTTCCTGATACGGCGGGTTTGATTGAAGCGGCAAGAATTCTGATCAAAGAAGGGTTCGTCGTGCTGCCATACACCAACGATGACCCGATCGTCGCCAAGAAACTGGTCGATATCGGATGCCCGGCCGTGATGCCGTTGGCCGCGCCGATCGGATCGGGACTTGGGATCAGAAATCCGTACAATCTGAAGATCCTCATGGAGAGCGTCAACGTCCCGGTCATCGTCGATGCCGGCGTGGGAACGGCGTCAGACGCGGCGTTGGCCATGGAATACGGGGCCGACGCGGTACTGATGAATACGGCCATCGCCGGCGCGCGAGATCCCATTGCCATGGCGGAAGCGATGAAATACGCGGTCTGGGCCGGCCGGTTGGCGTACAAGGCCGGCCGAATTCCCAAAAAGCTCTATGCGACGGCGAGCAGTCCGATTGAGGGAATGCTTTGAGCCGTTCCAAGTCGCTGGTACGAACTGACGGTTGCTCGGCCGTTTTTCCGATGCGAGGGTGCGCCATGCGGTGCATGCGCGCGACGCCTGGTCTCTCTCGATCACCGTATGCGGTCCGTTGATTTTCGCCTGCTATTGGTCACGGATCGAACCCAAACACGGGGGCGCCCCCTCCTAGAGCTTCTTCGCCAGGCCGTCGAGGCGGGGCTGCCGGCCATTCAGCTTCGCGAGCGAGATTTGCCGACACGAGAACTGATTCGGTTGGGGCGCGAGATCGGATCGTTTACAAAATTCAGGGCCGTGCCATTGATCGTCAACGATCGGGTCGATCTGATGTTGGCGATGAATCTGGCTGGCGTTCATTTGCGTACCGATAGCCTCCCGCTCTCGGCCGCTCGCCGGTTGGTCGGGACCGATCGCCTGATAGGGATTTCGACGCATTCTCTCGCGGAAGTGCAAGCCGCCAATCAGGAAAGGGCGGACTACGTCGTGTTCGGGCCGGTCTTTGAGACGCCGTCGAAGCGGCAGTTCGGATCTCCCGTCGGACTGGAGCGATTGGCCGAAGCCTGTCGGCTCTCAACGGTTCCGGTGTTCGCTATCGGGGGAATTACTTGTGCATCGGTGCCAGCCGTTCGTCAAGCCGGCGCGCACGGCGTCGCGGTCATCGGGGCGATTCTCGGTCGCGACGACGTCGCTTCCGCGACCCGCGATCTGTTGGCGGCACTGGCTGCGTCGTCCAATTCCGATGCTCGCGCAATCCCGCGCGCGTAAGCGCCGCTCCAGTTGACCACCCCAGGGTCGGGTGTTAGAATTCGAAAAAGGAGCATACGGACTCGCTTTCGACCGATGTCGGGGGCGAATGTCGAGCGCCGCACATGGGAGAAAGCAAAAATCAACAGACCCGGCTCCGGTCCCTCCGCGATTCCGTCAAGAAAATCACCAAGCGGTTGTCAGAGAGGAATGCGGGCATGATGCACAAAAACGACGAGCACGCCGGAGAAACCGACAGGCTCCGCGAGCAAATTCAATCGATGGAAGAAGAAATCCGTCGATTGTATCAATCGCGCTACCAGCTTGAGCAGGTGAACAAGCAGAATGAACGGCTGGTCGCGGCGCTTCAAGAGGCGAAGACGCAGATCGAGACGCTGCGTGCCGAAGTCGACAAGCTGACGGCTCCTCCTTCGTCGTATGCCATTTTCTCGAGTCTCAATGAAGACGGAACAGGAAACGTGTTTGTGTCCGGCCGAAAAATGAAAGTCAGCATTCATCCCTCCATCATCGGTTCTCAATTGAGAAAAGGACAGGAAGTCGTGCTGAACGAAGCACTCAACGTCATTGAGGCGAAGAGCTTCGACAGACAGGGGGAAGTGGTGCGGCTCAAGGACGTGTTAGAGGGAGGGCGCGCGCTCGTGACGTTGCACTTCGACGAAGAGAAGGTCGTCGAGTTGGGAGATCCGTTGCTAGCCGATCGATTGAGCGTCGGCGATCATCTCTTGTACGATCCTCGCTCCGGATACGTGATCGAAAAGCTGCCGAAATCGGAAGCGGAAGAACTGGTGCTGGAAGAGGTTCCCGACGTCGATTACTCGCGTATCGGCGGGCTTCAGAAAGAGCTGGAGCAAGTACGCGACGCGGTCGAATTGCCGTTCCTTTATCCTGATCTGTTCGCCGAGTACAAGCTGAGCGCTCCGAAAGGCGTCTTGTTGTATGGGCCGCCCGGCTGCGGCAAAACGCTCATCGCCAAGGCTGTCGCCAATTCGATCGCCAAAAAACTCGGTCACCGCACGGGCAAGGAGATCCGCAGTTATTTTCTCCACGTCAAAGGCCCTGAATTGCTCAACAAGTACGTCGGCGAGTCCGAACGGCAAGTGCGGGAGGTCTTCAAAAAGGCGAAGGAGCGCGCGGAAGACGGTCATCCGGTAATCGTCTTTTTCGACGAAATGGACGCGTTGTTCAGGACGAGAGGGAGCGGCATCTCGTCCGATATCGAATCGACGATCGTTCCGCAGTTTTTATCGGAGATAGACGGAGTGGAGCGTCTGCGTAATGTGATCGTCATCGGCGCCAGCAACCGGCAAGATTTGATCGACCCCGCGGTGCTGCGGGCCGGCCGGCTGGATGTCAAGGTCAAAGTCGGGCGTCCGGACGCTGAAGCGGCGCGGGACATTTTTTCAAAGTACCTGTCGCCGGATCTGCCGTTCGATCAGAGCGAGTTGGACCGGCATGGGGGCGACCGCCAAGCCTTCGTGGAACGGCTGACCGCACGGACCGTCGAGACCATGTATGCCGCCAGCGAGGAAAACAAGTTCATCGAGGTGACGTACGCCAACGGCGAAAAAGAAGTGCTGTATTTCAAGGATTTTGCCAGCGGCGCCTTAATCGAGGGCATCGTGTCGCGCGCCAAGAAATTCGCCGTGAAGCGGGCCATTGCGCGAGAAGGGAGCGGTCTCCGGTTGGATGATATGTTGCGCGCCATCCGCGAGGAGTTCAAAGAGCACGAAGATCTTCCCAATACGACCAATCCGGATGATTGGGCGAAAATAGCCGGGAAGAAGGGTGAGAAGATCGTTCACATTAGAACGATCAGCGGTGGACCTGATGAGTCTCGCCAGATCGAAACCGTGACCACGGGCCATTACCTCTGACGTCTCCATGCGGAAAGACACCCCAACGACTTATCCGCGCGTGCTGGGTACCGAGACTGAATTCGGCGTCGCGGCAAAGGACTCGTCCCTTTCCGATCCTGTGTCGAGCTCCATCGCCGTGATCGGACACTATAGAAGAATTCCCGCCCCTGCCGCGATTTGGGATTACGAACACGAAAATCCGCTCTTGGACGCTAGAGGGTTCGAAGTCGAGGGAGAGCGGGAACGTCCCAATCCGGATTACAATCGACAACTGAACAAAGTGCTGGCCAACGGCGGACGACTGTACGTGGACGGCGCCCATCCGGAATATTCCACGCCGGAATGTTCACGGGCTCGTGAAGTCGTGGCGTTTGAACGGGCGGGAGAGCGGATTCTGGCCCAAAGTCTCCAGGAAATGGCGAGAGTGATGGGGCGGGATCTGTACGTCCTGTACAAGAACAATTCAGACGGCAAGGGCAACAGCTACGGGTATCATGAGAATTATCTGGTTTCCAGGACCGTGCCGTTCGAAAACATCGTCCGATCGTTGGTTCCTTTCCTGGTGACGAGGCCGATCTTTGCCGGCGCCGGCAAGGTCGGAGCGGAAAATCAGACGAGTCCCGCCGAATACCAGATTTCTCAGCGCGCGGATTTTTTTGAATGTTTGGTCGATCTCAACACGATGGTCAAGCGACCGATCATCAACACCCGCGACGAGCCGCATGCCGATCACGCAAAGTACCGACGGTTCCAC
>JAIWOH010000182.1 GCA_020216985.1 Nitrospira sp. | reverse complement strand
GTCATTGTCGGCGACGCCAACATGGCCGAAGTCTCCACCTTTCTCAAGGTCGGAACCTTGAGCATCGTGCTCGATCTTTTGGAAGCGGGAGCTACGACGCCGGTCATCGAGTTGGACGAGCCGGTCCGGGCGTTCCGGCAAGTGTCGCGCGATCTGGAGATGAAGGAGACAATCAAGTTGGCCGGGGGCGGTCCGACGACGGCCGTGGCCGTGCAGCGCGCCTACCTCCAGGCCGCCAAGGACTTTTACGCCGAAGAGGGCTGCGACGATGAAACGCGGGATATTCTCGTGCGGTGGGAGGAGGTGCTCGACAAGCTCGAGCGGGATCCGCGCCTGCTGGTGCGGGAATTGGATTGGGTGGCCAAACGCCACCTCATTGAATCCTATATGGATCGGAAGCGGTGCGGCTGGGATGATTCTCGAACGAAATTGATGGATCTTCAATACCACGACGTTCGTCCCGACCGCGGATTGTTTTATACCCTGGAGCGAGGCGGTCACGTTGATCGTATCGTCCATGAGGAAGATATCCAACGAGCCGAATTGATGCCCCCGCCGAACACGAGAGCGTACTTTCGGGGGCGCTGCGCGAGCAAGTTCGCCAGGTCGCTCTACGGCGCGAGCTGGACATCGCTCTTGTTCAATGCGGGGAACGGGACCATCAAGCGAGTGCCGCTGATGGACCCGCATCGCGGCACCCAGGCGTTGACCGGCAGTTTGTTGGACCTTGTTGACTCGGTCGATGCCTTGATTGAAAAGTTGAAGGCCTGAGCCGATTCCCGTTCGTTTCGATGGATGGCATGAAGTCGCCCTATTTTTCGGATTTTGAGAGCTCCAGTTTTTTTGATTTCCTTACCGAACACCGGCCGGGTCTTCTACCGGGCGCAGGAAAAACCGCATCGACCGGCCGTGCCGTGCCACCGGAGCAGACGGCTCAAGGAGCGCACCTAACGGTCCCCCACGCCACCACGGTTTTGGCCGTCAAGTATCGTGACGGCGTGGTCATTGCGGGAGACCGACGGGCGACGGAGGGTTTTCAGATCGCCGACCGACGCATTGAAAAAGTCTTCAAGATCGACGACTGGTCCGCCATGGCGATCGCAGGCGCCGCCGGACCTTGCATCGAGATGGCCAAATTGTTCCAGACGGAGCTCGAACACTACGAAAAATTGGAAGGCGTGCCGTTGTCGTGCGAAGGAAAAGCGAACAAACTCGGCCAGATGGTCAAGGCCAATCTTCCCCTGGCGTTCCAAGGGCTCATTGTCATGCCCCTTTTCGCGGGATATGACGTGAAGCGCAGCGAAGGGCGCATTTTCAAATATGATCTCGCCGGCGGCCGGTACGAAGAGTCCGATTATCACGCGATCGGGTCTGGTGGAAAGGACGCCCGCAACACCATGCGTGAACACTTTCGAAAAAACATGGCCGAGCCGGACGCGCTTGGCCTGGCGCTGACGGCTCTGTATAACGCTGCGGACGACGACGTGGGCACCGGGGGGCCGGATCTCGTACGAGGCATTTATCCGACGGCCAAGTTCGTGACGGCCCAAGGGATCGTCGATGTGTCCGATGAGAAGATTCGAGCGGTATACGACGAGCTGATCGCCGCGCGCCGTTCGAAGGAGGCGTAATCCATGCCGCTGCCCTATTATGTGTCCCCTGAACAGATGATGCAGGACAAGGCCGAGTATGCCAAGAAGGGCATCGCGAAGGGTCGGTCGATCATCGCCATGGAATACGCAGACGGTGTCCTGCTGACGGCGGACAATCCCAGCGCGTCTCTGCACAAGATCTCGGAAGTCTACGACAACATCGCCTTTGCCGGAGCCGGAAAATACAGCGAGTTTGAAAACTTGCGGAAGGCCGGCATCAGACACGCCGATCTCAAGGGGTTCATGTACAGTCGGGAAGATGTGACAGCTCGCTCGCTCGCGAACGGCTATTCACAAAGCCTCGGCACGATTTTCAGCCAGGAGATCAAACCCCTCGAGGTGGAAATTTTGGTCGTCCAAGTCGGCGTCAACGGTCAGCCCAACGAGATCTATCGTATTTCGTTCGACGGCAGCATCATCGACGAAAAAAATTTTGCGGTCATTGGGGGAAGAGCGGAGGCCGTCCAATCGGTCTTGAAAGACAAGATCTCGACCGAGCCGACCGCGTTGGGAGCCGCTCTGGCGCTCTGCGTGTCAGCGCTCGAGCAAACGGCTAATCAGAAATTGCCCCCCGAAGGTCTGGAAGTCGCGTTGTTGGACCGCAACCGCCTCGGCCGAAAATTTCGTCGCTTGTCGGTCGCCGACGTGCGACGGCTGCTCTCCGATTAGCGCCCCTCGCCGTTCCACACCTTCTCTTGCGGATCAAAGAAGGGCCGTGTAATCTGATTTTATCAGCCCATCGCCGGCACAGGTCCGATGAAACAAAGAATTTTCGGTCTCGAAAACGAGTACGGTCTCATCTTTTCGCCCAATGGGAGAATTTATCTCCCCATGGAAAAGGTCTTGGGCTACATCTTCGAGGGGCTGATTCCCAATAGCTGGCCGTCGAACGCCTTTCTCGTCAACGGCGCGAGGTTTTATCAGGACACCGGCTGCCATCCCGAATACTCCACGCCCGAATGCGACAACATTCTCGATCTAGTGACCCATGACAAGGCCGGTGAACGGTTGCTGGAAGCTTGTCTGCCGGCGGCCGAAGAGCGGCTTCGTGAGGAAGGATTGTCGGGCGAAATCTACATTTTCAAGAACAACACCGATTCGCTGGGGAACACTTACGGATGTCACGAGAATTTTCTCATGCGGCGGGACGTCGATTTCTGGAAAGTCACGGAACAATTGATTCCGTTTTTCGTGACGAGGCAGGTGTTCAGCGGGGCGGGAAAGGTCCTCAAGGTGTCCGGCAAACCCCAGTATTTCATTTCCCAACGAGCGCAGCACATTCACGAAAAGACCTCCTCGTCCACGACGTCGTCCCGCAGCATCATCAACACGCGCGACGAGCCGCACGCCGACGCGGAACGTTACCGGCGGCTGCACATCATCGTGGGAGACTCCAACATGTCGGAATTCGCCACGTACCTCAAAGTAGGGACAGCGGCGCTGGTTCTGTCGATGATCGAAGAGGGCTATCTGGTGCATGGAGTGGAGCTGGAGGACCCCGTGAAGGCGATTCGCGAAATCGCGAGGGATCCCACCCTCAAGAAAAAAGTCCGGCTTGACGACGCCCGTTATATGACCGCCATCGAGATTCAGCGGGTTTATTTGGAGCGCGCGCGGCAGTATCTGGACCAGGAAGATCACGATGCGGCGCTCGACGACGTGTATGCCAAGTGGGAGGCGGTGCTCCGTCAGTTGGAAGAAGATCCCATGCAGTTGGCGCATCAAATCGACTGGGTGACCAAGAAGCACCTGATTCAATCATATGTGGACAAGAAGGAATGCGGATGGGATGATCCCCGTGTCTTGCTGTTGGATTTGCAATTCCACGACGTGAAGCGCACAAGAGGATTGTACTACCTGTTGGAATCGCGCGGGTTGGTCGAGCGGATCGTGCAAGAAGACGCCGTGCAACGGGCCATGTCCACGCCTCCGCAGACGACTAGAGCCAAGGTGCGAGGAGATTTCATTCGGTTCGCAAGGGCGAAGAACCGTTCCTACACGGTCGATTGGACCTATTTGAAGTTGAACGGCTACTGGGAGGAGACGATTCTGTGCATGGATCCGTTCAGTGCCGTGAATCGGCGGGTCGAGGAATTGCTGTCGCAGATGCCGGGAGGGCGGTTTCACCGATGAGTCGGACGGTCAAGACGTCGATCGGACAGCGGTGTCTTCTGTGGAAGGGGATGCTGGTCGTCGCCGTTCTTGCCCTCGGCGATCCGGTGATGGATGTCACCACAGGGGAAGCTGCTTCCGTGTCCACAGAGGATGGGGGACGGTACGAGGGCAAACAGGGCCAGATTCTCATCGTGAAGGTTCCGGCGGACGAGATGTCGCTTGAGGTTCGTGGAACGTTCATGGGCAGAACCGTCAGATTTTTTCGCGAGGCCGGACCGGATGAGCGGAAAGAATTTGTCGGGCTGCTCGGCATCGACCTGGAGGATAAACCGGGAACCCATGAGCTCACGATCGAGATCGAGCAGAAGAGCGGCAGTCGGCGGCTCACCTATCACGTGGAAGTATTGAAAGAGAAATTTCGTGTCGAGCGACTGATTTTACCAAAAGACAAGGTCGATCTTGACGAGCGGAGCTTGCAGCGATGGAAAGCGGAGCAAGAGCAGGTCAAAACGGCGCTGGCGAGCGATTCACCGATCAGATTGTGGCGATCGAGTTTCGCGGAGCCGGTCAGTGGAAGAAGAACCGGGGTTTTCGGCAGCGTCAGAATCATGAACGGCCAAGCCCGCAGCCCTCATAACGGCGAGGACATTGGAGCTCCCGTCGGCACCGACGTGGCGGTGACGAACGACGGCATTGTACGGCTGACGGTCGATCATATTTTCTCCGGCAAAGGCGTCTATGTGGATCATGGGCTGGGATTCTATTCCATGTATTTCCACCTGTCGGAGATCTTGGTCAAGGAAGGCGATGCGGTGCGGGCCGGACAAGTCATCGGCAAGGTGGGCGCAACCGGCCGTGCGACCGGTCCTCATCTCCATTGGGGCGTCAAACTCAACGGTGCGCGCGTCAATCCCTATGCACTGCTGGAGCTGCCGTTCAGGAGTGGGGCACGGTCGGCAATCCCGGCTTCGATAACTGACGTTCCATCTGCCGTGGGCGGGCCTGCTCCATAACAAGGTCCGTCCCACGGTTTACCCGTTTCCGGCTCCGACGAAGCTGTCGGTGATACGACGCCTCGTGCAGCCCACGTTTCAGGTTGTCGGTTTGTAACTGCCTGGTCTAAGCACAACAAGGAAGAGCTCCCAAAATGTGCGATCCCAAAACCGGAAATGGATCACGGCCTGGTGATTGGTGAACGACACCTTCGGTATGTCGGTGTGGGAAACATGTAAAAGAGGTGTCACAACGAAACGGAGAGAGGCGAGGCTCCGACCATGAAAATCGTTCTGCTCGTTCTCTCGGCGTTGGCAATTGGGCTTGCCACGAGACGATTTTATCTCACCGAACACATCGGGTATGACGTCGGTGCCCTGTTCCTGCTGTTGGTCGGCATCCAGTTGCTCGTGGCGGCGATGCTCTTCGGAGAACGGTCTGAGAGCCAAGGTCACTCCTCTTCTTTCCTCTCAAATCCAGACCCCAAGGATCATCAAAAGGAGACCGGAACAAAGCACTAGCCCAGACGGTTGGCTTCCGGTTGCAAACGTCCGTTTCTATCGTTTCTATTATGCGCATCACACAGAATTCTCCACACAGGATTGAGGGCAAAGTCGGGGCTATTGCTTGAGGGGCTGGAATGCCTGGGGCAGGCCGTGCGCCAACCGGCGCACGGCCTGCCTTCTGTCACTAGACAAGCCGACGGGCGAAGCCAACCAAGCCCACCAATCCGGCTCCGAACAAATAGGCTGCTGCCGGCAAGGGCACCGGGGCAGCGTCGGCCGGTGTATAGTTCACCCGAATAGCAATCCCATTGAGCGAACCGAACTGTTGGCCTTGAGCTTTTTGAAGTGAGAAGACCAGTTTGTCTCCGCTGTTGACTGTGAGACCGGTCCCTGATACCTGCCAAGCATTGTTCCGGCTGCCGTGCGACGTCGGTGAAATCGTGGCATTGCCTAAAAGCGAGCTGTTCAAAGAAGCGGAGACGGTGTTGATCCGAGAGACCGTGGCATGGGCGTACCAAATGCTACCGGTAAAATCGATCACGCCGTTGCCCGGCGCAGTCCAGTTCATGAGGAGAGGCAGATCCAAGTTGGGGGTGTGGATGATGATATCGTCCTGCAAAAAGTGGTTATTCGTCGAGCCACTGACGGCACCCCCATTGACTGCAGCCTTGAAAACCATGGGGGCATGAACGTACATGTTGTTACCCGGCGCGAACATGGTGTTGTTGGCTGGAACAATTAGGTAAGGGTTCCCTGGCCCTACCACCGGATTCTGGGCGGGTAGTGGGCTCCCATTGTACTCATAGGCCCAGACACCATTGGGATTGTTGGTGAAACTAAAATCCGCCGAGAGATCATAGATGACGGCGTAGGCAGGGGAAGCTACCGTCCCGAGCGCGACGAATGCGAGCCAAAGACTGCCAAGCAGTGCAAACACAGCTTTGTTCATCACCATTCCTCCTATCGTCTCCAAAGCCATAGAAGCTAGAAGGTCCAAGATCCTCTTCTCCTTTTAGGAAAGATTGCTCGAAGAGGCTGATTGAACTGTCTAACCTCCGTTGGCGGTTTCAGGGTAGGCCAAAGCACGGATAATACCAAAAATGACGCGTTCGTAATAGTGCGGTTTTCCAATCGATTTTGGAAATATTCTTTCTTGGCCTTTCGATGGCTGTAAAAAAGCTTAACAGCGAATCTTTGTTGGAGAAGGAGATGAGGAAGACAGTTCCTTGAGAGGGGCGATCGTTAAGTTCTAAACCTGTCAAGTCGAGCTGGTTCTTGTTGGTTAGTTTTGATTCTCCAGGCTATCGGGACTGTCAAAACGATTGACAGATGATCGGACGGGGTAAGGAGTACCAAGGCTCTGGCCTGTTGCTGCGAGTGCTGTCGAGAAAGAGAAATTTATTCGTTGTGGCTTACTCGTGAAGGTTGATGTTGTGTGCTGACAGCTTCGAAGACTGTTCAATGTCTTTACAGGGGGATTGCCCTGACGGATATGGGTGCTTCATCTCTCGTTCTCAGATCGCTCGAAAGAACTCGCTCGTCCAGCGAGAGCGAGTTGACATCCGGAGGGCAAGATGAACTACGAGGCGTGGAGTACGCGCTGGCGCAGAGCAAGAGGCTGTCGGCTCATGTCTGAGAGAAGGAGAGTGAGTGGTGATTGTTAAGCCGATAACAGAATGATCGCAATCGTCGGTGAAACGGTGCGAAGTGGAGGAGATTGAGGTGGAGGAGGCTGCAACGAAGAGGAAAGGATTAGACTTTACGTAGGTGAAAACAATTATGATGAGCGGGCAGCGAAACAAACCGTGGGATCCTCTACAGGATCAGGAGCTTCCGTTAAGTGCGGACCGACAGAATCAGCGACGTTCGCTCAACAGACTGGGTGGCGAGCAAGAACGGGCTCGATAAAAGCGGACCATCGTGGGCGGACCGTGTCTGCTTGTTGGCAACGACATCTCGGTTCAGTTCTTTGTCCAGGCCTTCGCGAGCCTGATCGAGAAGGCGAGGCAGGAATTTCCGAAGCTTGTCCCGTTCAAGCGAAGACTGTTTTAAAGTCTCTACGAGTCGATCAACCAACGCTAACGCTCTCTTGTCTAATGAAAGCAGTCCGGCAAGACGAATATCTTTTCTTTCATCGGTGGGACCAAAGGAGACCGAACGCTCAGCGAATGCCTCTGAATCTGGAGATGGCGATGCAGTTGTGGTTGTGGATGACATTGTATCGGTGGTTGCCCGAGCAGCTGTCGGTGATGGAGTGGTTGCCGGTGCGAGGGCTTGTTCTGGCTCTGCTAGTGATTCATCAGCCGTGAGCATCGTCAGCGATCGTTCCGCTGTCACGGTAAGGTCGAGGCTTGACAGGGTTGAGGAGGCGTCAAACCGACGAGCCAACGTGGCCATGGTGGCGAAGGCCGCCTCGTCTTGTCCCCTGACGAACGTTCGAAACAGGTCCAGCACATTCTCGAAAAGTCTTAATAGGTCATGGACCTCTTGCTCGTTGAGGTCTCCCTCGACTGTCATCCCAAGTTTCTGCTCGAGCAAGTACTGAGTCTCCTTTGCACTCATGTCGAGAGTCACGCTTGCTTGTTTGACCATACGGCGGTAGCTGAGCATTTCAAAGTTTTGCACCAGCGTGGCATTCAAGGTCACCCTGTCTCCTTCAGTTGTCATTACGGCCATTTGTCCGTCCATATTGTTCGAGACCATGATGGCGGCAAGCTGAGTGCGGCGATGCCCTATCCCAATTCCACCCGATGAGAGGGATTGAGAAAGGTCAAGGAAGGGTACGGACTGAATCGGCATAAGAGCTCTTCTGATGCAGGGGTGGTTTGTCTGTTGGCTTCACCATTCTATCGGCAAGTCACTGGTGAACTTGAGCGTAATGGGCAAAGGAGACCTATGGTGTTTTCCCATCTGCGTGGGAACGTGATTTCAAGCAGTTTCGAGAGCCACACCTCAGGAAGGGGGGCTCGACCGGTCCACCGTTTTCCTAGCTAGAGGAGCCAAGACTCATCTACTTGATCTGATGGTAAGGAAACAGGGGAAGTCTAAGAAAAAGAGCAGTGGTGGAGGGCACGGGAGTCGAACCCGCGACCCCTACGTTGCGAACGTAGTGCTCTCCCAGCTGAGCTAGCCCCCCACACGTCTCACTGATGCGAACCGAGCGCGTGAAAACCGGCAGGGTTGGCTGCGCCTGATTGCGCAACATGGAACCTGGGTCAGGAGAACGGGGAGGTGTCGCGCTCGCGTTCGCGAAGGCATTCTACACAAGACGTCGCCGAGATTCCACTAGAAGAAAGTGTGGTTTGTTGATCCGGTTGAATCCGCCCCCGCCTTTTATGCGGCTGCCGGAACTGTCATCGAAATCTTATCGGCCGTCTACTGATGCGGGAGGTCTCTGTCCAAAAGGGCGGGGTGTGAGCAAGATTCGGTGTCCTGCGGTATGCTGAGAGCCGATGAAGCACCACAGAGCAACGCACACGGTCTACAAGACGCAATATTGTATCGTGTGGGTGATGTGGTATCGGCGAAACATCCTCGTCCGTGGGAGAGCCGAGTCGCTCCGGATTCTGTTGCAGGAAGCGCGCAGCGATCATCCCGATTGGCACATTGAGGAAATTGGGATTGAAGGGGATCCCATGCTTCTGCACATGGTGATTCCACCGAAGGACGCGGTGGCGAGCGTGGTACGGGCGTCGAACAGGGTGACGAATGCCGGGGTGAGGGCGACGGTTCCACCCTTCCTGCGCAAAGTGTATTGGGACAGCCAGGGAGCTGGGGACGAGGATGTTTCGTGAGTACCGGCGGGATCAATGAAGCCGTGATTCGGTAGTATGTCCGATATCGGGGTGAGCAAGACACCGGACAAGTGCAGCTTCAATTCTGAGAGTGCCCAGCCCGGAAGGGCGGGGAAATCTACGGAAAACGTGACCGGCATGCATCGAAAAATGAATTCCTACATTTTCCCTCTCGACTCGTGCCATGCGGATGAAAGGTAGTCGGGGCTTTGAGCGAGAATTTTTCGCTTCGAGGAGAGGATCAACGAGGCTACGGTTCGCGCAGTCTGTGCCATACCAAGAGACAGCAGAAAACATGTCATGCATTGCTTGAGTCGTAACGGCATATTGTCCGCGATAGGAAGTTTCTATCACGAACTTTTCAATCGAAGGCGGCCGTGAAAGTTTTTAAGCAAACTCAACAGCGGTTGGGCGCTGCCGATGGCGACGGCATCAACCAGACAGTACCAGGCACCTACGCCGCTTGGTGGATTGCCTTGTGGCCAGCCAAGCAGCGGATCGATCGAGGCCCAGCGCCATGCACCGACGGCGGTACCGATAAGTTCCAACCAGGTCGTGATGAAGAAGGCGGCAATGTAGACCATCGGCGAACGGCCTAGAATCAACCAGACGAGGAAAATTCCGAAAAGCAAAGCTCCCACCCAATCTCCTCGCTCAGGATAGCCGCTGATGCCCCATGCAGCCCATGTTCCCCAAACGAGAATGACAAACCCAGCGATGCTTTTTGCGTGACGAACGAAGAAGCCTGAACGGGCCAAGGCGACGGCGGTGAGGTACACCATGCCATGGCCAGGCGGAACATAGGCCGGAACATTCTCAAATCGATAGGTATACCCCCCCATGTAGAGAGAAGCGAAATGCTCGCCGACGGTTGCAAAGGCGACCGCGATTGCGACTTGCGTTTGGGTGACCCTGTTCTCTCCGAATAAAAGACCGATGA
>JAIWOH010000181.1 GCA_020216985.1 Nitrospira sp. | reverse complement strand
GGATGAGCCACGCGAACATCCCCAATGTCTGCTGCATCTGGACGCTGGCTCGTATTTCCAATAAACCGCTGGCCGCCACGCATGCGAAGGTAATGCCGGCTATGGCGTAGTCGCGGCGCACATGACGTGCCGTCTCAGCTTGAGGAAAGTGACGCAACAGGATGTTTGCAACGTGACGGGCGTTCACATTTTTGGACGTCAAGAGGCTAGGTGCAGCCATATGTCACGTGCAATCCAAAGGCCGGGAGGGTTGGAGATTCAGCATGAGACGGATATTACAGGCATAGTCTGTTAGTGAGCAAGCTCTAGTGAAGCGTTCTATCGCCCCGGGTGGTTGAGTCAGGAGTTATGGCGCCGGCTTGATAACATGCTCAGTGTACGTGGTCGTCAGGCGGGGGTAGTATTTCCTTTTCTCGTTGGAGCTGATCGATCTGTTGTTTCAAAAAGTCGAGATCGGACCAGCCTGGCCCCTCCGAGCGTTCGGGGATCCACCTCGCGCGCAAATAGCCGAAGCGATCAAACAGAAATTCCATGTGTTTCGGGACCGTGCCGTTGCCGAACAAATCGGGATAGGTGATGGTCCGGCGGAATAACGCATAGCTGCGCCCGATCTCACCGGCGCCTTGTATCACGACGGGAAAAGGCAACTCCGCTAAGAACGACGACATGTCGTCAGGCAGGGGCTCGTTCATTGGTACTGCAAGGAGCGCCGTATTTCGTTCTTTTAGCAGAGCGTAAGCTGCTCGTAGTTCCTCAAGGCGAGCTCGTGATTCCGGCCAAGAAAACAACACAAGCAAGACGTGTTCTTGGCCGCGAAAGTCTTTCAAGGTTCCACGGAGCCCGTCGTGGGCGGAATACGAAAAATTGGGAGGTACCATGAACGGCTGTCCAGGGAGGATGCGAGGAGTAATAATGCGGGCCTGGTAGCCGCGGGCGTTGGCGTGCAAAAAATTCAGAACATCCCATCGCTCTTCTTCCGACAGCCTGTCGCCGAACGCCGGCATAACGCCATTGAATCGCCCGTAGGTGAGCCAATGGAAAAAGTCACCGGCCGTGTGCATGGCCGTATGGGGCTCGGTCAGCAGGTCGATCGGTTTTTTAGGCAATGTCTTCGCGAGAGGCCCGTCGCCTTTGGCCTGCGGTCCGTGGCATGGAACGCAGTTTTCAGAAAAAATGCTCATCCCATTGGAAATCGAGATGGAGTCGAACGGCACCGGTGTCTTGCGATAGGTTTCGGGATATGATTGGACGGAAATGGGATAGAAAATAAGGATCAATGAGAAAATGAGCAACGGAGCGGGCACTATCACCCGCCCTGTCCGACCCCACCGTTTCCTAGTTCCCATCACCAATAAGCCGGCGCTGATGACGAGAAGAATGACTCCACTGAAGACCAGTGTTCTCACAAGCCAGTCGTCCCAAGTTGCGGCGATGGAGAAACGGAATGGATACGGCCAATAATCAATCACTTCATGCTTGGCGGGTACGGCTCCAGCCAACAGTGTGGCGACTGCGAGCAATGCGATGGCAAGACCGAACTCGCGCGTTAACCATCGGCGGAGTGTGTGCATTTCATGAGAAGAGGAGGCCCTTCCGTTGGTAAGCGAGGGCAACCAGACAAAATGCGCGCGCCCAGCGATCAAGAGAATGGCGCCGAGCAACGCCAGCTTTGCGTTGAGAAGCCAGCCATATGTGGTTGCGAATAAGGCCGCATAGCTTGGGCTTACCATGCGGTCGGCCACGATGATTCCGGTCGCAACAATTGCGACCATGACAGGGAGTGCCATGGTTGAAAACCGTTTCAACGGAAGCAACGTCGCTCCATCGGCCGAGTGAGCGTCTGTATGATTATTGGAGAAGAGGACGGCAAGCACGCCGGGCAACCCTCCGAGCCAGACACTGGCCAAGACAAGGTGCAGCGTATAGGGGAGGATGGCTCCGATTGATTTCTCTTCAGCCGCGGAATGGCTTGCGAGTGTCCCAATGGCAAGGGGCAGAATAGCGAACGAGGCGCAGATTGCATAGCGCCATCGGGCGGCGGGAGAGAATCGGACATACAGGGTTACGCCTAAAAGAGCGACGGCACAGATTTCCCGAAGCGTCCAAATGAGTCCGATCCGTGTCTTTTGGATGAACGTGAGCCATGCATCGATGCGCCACGCGTTTTCCGCGACCCCTGTCGCTTGGGCCGTCGTTGTTGCCAGAAGCCCAAACAGCCCGACGATGACGGCAAGAACAAACCAGGGAAGTGCCTGTTTTGCGCGGGACGACCATGAGGCGGCGGAGGGAGCATCCTTGTCCTCGGCGATGGCCAGAAACACGCAGCCGCCGATCACGATCATATTTGCGGCGAGCTGAATGAAGCGGAACAGCGCGCCAAGGGATTCGATCATTTTTTATCTTTGACGATGAAGTCGAAAGAAGATTCCACCACATGCCCGTCCACCGACAGGACACGGAACTTCACGGAATACTTTCCAGGCTGAAGTTCCGGAAGCGGAAGGACGATGGATTTGGCATCGTCTTGAGCCACGTGAGGCTTGAGGTCGGTCACGGGGTGCTTCGCCGCATCGAGAACGACGAGCGTCGCGTAGTCGCCTTCGATCTCTTCGTTAAACCACAGCCGTACGTGTTCGGGCGATTTGCTCAGCACGGCCCGTTGCGGCGGTTCGGATTTCACTAATTTCGAATGCGCGTGAGCCGGTGGAACGGCGATATCCACCAGCATTGTTATGGTGACGATTGCCAGCACAATCGTCGATAACGCGAGACCTTTCCATGCCCATATCATCATTTTCATGTCTCCATCGCGGCGACGCTTCTTGGCGCGAGATTCACCCGCAATCGACAAGACAGCCTATGAAGATACGACGGGTGCCGAGGACTTGCGACGATCACGAAGCGTATAGAACACGGCGATGGCAATGGCGACGGCAAGCGGGACAAAGATCACCAGGTAGTGCGTGAGGTGCGAGATGGCTCCCGTTTCACCGATCGAAAATCCAAAGCGCGAGAGGTGCTCCTGTTTGTCCCCGATCGAGACCAACCCGATGAATTTTCCGGGTTGATCGAAATTATATTTCACGTCGATCGATCCGGTCGGATAAATCTTCGGGGGGAGATGGACAACGGTGGCGGCTTCGATGTTTTGGTTTTGGTCGGGGCCCATATCCCTGATGATTCGAACCTCAACGGGGATGGATCGGAGTTCCTGCTCGACAAAATCAAAGACCAAAACCGTATTGCCGGTCCCAGGGATCTCCTGACAAAATTGCCTGTCGTGATAAATGTCTGGCTGGTAGCTGTTGAAATACAGCTTGTAGGGTCCCATGTGGAGTACGCAGGTGTCTGCAGCGAGTTCATGGCCGTGCTGAGCGAATGCCTCGAAAGGCACGCTTAGAATCAGGACGGTCAGGCCCATGAGCACACGCAATGGAGTTTTTACAAGTTGCATAAAAGCCCTCAACCTTCGCATGACCTCAAACCTGTTGTTCAACCGAAAGCAACGGTCGCTGTCGACTCGGCCGTTGGATTGCTTGTCGCTTGCGATAAATCATCCTTAAGATACCGTAGCCTGTGCCGGCTTACGGCGATCGCGGACGAAGAAAAAAATCGCTCCCACGAGAAGAAGAGCCACGACGGGAACCATATAAATGTTTAATAACTTAGAGGCGACGTTCAGCTCTCCCACGGAAAAAGGAAAGCGTGAAACATACTTCGGATCCTCTCCCACGGTCACGATACCCACAAATTTACCGGGTTGTTCAAAGGTGTACGTGAAGTTGATCGAGCCGTTGGGATAGACTTTAGGAGGCAAGTGCAAGATCGTGATGGCGTCCAGGTTGTTCTCGGAGCCAGTGTCCTTGATGATCCGCACCTCCGTGGGAAGGCCGCGGAGCTCCTGCTCGATATAATCCAACACCACGACCGTCTCTCCGGTCGCAGGAATATCTTCGCAGAATTGCTTCTCTTGAGTGCTGGTCGGCTGATAGCCGGTAAAGTGCATCATGTAAGGGCCGACGGTCAATTTGCACATGTCTTCGGCCATGGAGAGTCCGCCATGCGCGCGCACTTCGGTCGACAACGGCGCTCCGCTTAGAAACACAAACACGGCTGAACCCGCAATGAATCTCAGAAAGTCAGGCCACCTCATATGTAAAACCCTCTTCTGAAAAGATAAAAGCGATAAGTATTGTGGTGGATGAATGCCACACGGATTTTCTTAAGTTCGGCGAGAGGCCCACCAATTGCGCAGCCGCCCGGTTTTTGAGAATTCGTACACGATGACGGCGAGTACAAGCAGCACGACGATCGGTCCCATGGCTTTGCGACTGAATTGGGAGTAGTCGACTTGCTGAACTCGAAGAATGTAATACGAGGGGCTGAGCCCCTCCGCCGTCACAATGAGTTTGTACAGGCCTTTTTCCAAATTTGCTTCGCCCCGAACCACTCCGTCCGGATGGGAGGTCGGTTTCCAGTAGGCCACGGTTTGTCCTTCCTCATCTTTTGGAGCCGCGCTCGATGCCTTGATGATTTGAACACCGATCGGCACGGCACGAAGGTTGGGATCTATGAGATCGATCACGAGGAAGGTATCCCCTTCATCGGGAATTTCGGTGCAGTATTCAGTTTTGGGGGCCCATTGCGGTTGGTAGGCGCTGAGGTGCACCATGCTGCCCCCCAACCGGCGCACACAAATGTCGTCTTCGAGCTCCACCTTCCCATGGGCTCCGACTATTTCTGGAGACAACCCGGAAACGGCAATAAGCACGACCACGGCTGCTCGTCCGATTTGTCGGATCATGACACTTTGCCTCGAGCGGTTTTAAGCAGGCATTATCAGTGTGGGGAACTTACCATCCTGTAACAGGCTCTTTCAAGAGTGTCGTGAAGGATGCGATGACGTCAAAGAGAGGATGAATCACCGACGAGACTTTAAAATCAGCATAATTCGGCAATTTCCCGACACGGAATAGGGGATAAGATCGAGAATCACTCTCGATGAGATCGAAATCCCCTCTCAAAAGCAGCGATCCGTGTCAGTTGACGGAAGATCGAAAAGCGACAATAATGAATCATTAAAAAAGAAAATGACGCTGAACTCGCGCAAAGGGAGATAGCGGCGTTTCGATGGCGACCCCGGTCGGGAAGGGAGGGAGATCACATGAAAGCCAAAGAAGGCGTCGTCAACTTGCTGAACAAAATTCTCACGGCGAATCTGACGGCCATCAATCAGTATTTCGTCCACGCCAAGATGTGTGAAAATTGGGGGTATGAACGGCTCTACCACAAAATCCGCAGTCGTAGCATTGATGAAATGAAAGACGCCGACCACCTGATCGGTCACATTCTCTATTTGGAAGGCGTTCCCAACGTGCAACGGATGAACAAGGTGGACATCGGCGAAACGGTGCCCGAACAGCTCAAGCTGGATCTGAAGGTCGAGCAGGAGATGTTGACGCTGTTGAGCGAAGGCATCGTGCACTGCACGAAGGCGGGCGATTTCACCACTCGCCACATGCTCGAAGACATGGCCGAAGACGTTGATAGTCACATTGATTGGATCGAAACGCAGATGGAGACCATCAAGCAGGTGGGACTTGAGAATTATTTGGCCGAACAAATCAGGAAGGAGTCCTGAGGCAGATGAAGGCCAAAGAGGGAGTCGTTGAGTATCTTAACCAAGTGCTCAGGGCCGAGCTGACCGCCGTGCACCAGTACATGCTGCACGCGGCCCTGTGCAAACAGTGGGGCTATGAACGGCTGTCCGAACACTTTGAACATCTCGTCCATGAAGAGGTCGGGCACTCATCCGGCCTGCTGGATCACATTCTATACTTGGAGGGGACGCCGGAGGTGAATGGCGTGGGCGCAGTCGCCTCGGGGCGCACCGTGCAGGAGTTGTTCGCCGGCGATCTGGATTTCGAGCGCGTTGACGCCGAGCTGCTCCGCAAGGCCATCGTCCACTGCGCCGACGTCGGAGATTTTACGACCCGTCACAAATTGGAAGACATGATCGTTGACACCGAGGAACACATCGACTGGTTCGAAACCCAGCTTCGCGCCATCGAACAGATCGGCCTTGATCGATACCTCGGAGAACAGATCAAACGCTAAGACCGGGCACGGGGCTGGCGGTCACTTGATCTCAAAGATCAAGAGCGCCACGATCGGCGGCACCAGCCCCGCCAGCACCAACCATCGCCCCCGTCGAGCCAACCCATACTTTCCTCGCAGGATAAACAAGCCGGTCAGGCTCAGAACGATCAGTACGAGGGCGAACACGTCGGAAACCCATTTCCACCCTTGCAACCGGTTGAGGTGGAGCGCGTTGACCTGGTACAAGAGCGGCCTTCGCGAGACCTTTTCGTACGTGCCCTCCCCCGTCGTCAGGTTCAGGTGAAGGGACGCGTTGTCGTAATAAATCTTCACTTGGTCGATCGTCGGAAAGTCATAAATCTTGTAAGAATCCTCCTTGACAAGCCGCCCGAATTCCTCGATCCGCTCCGGGGTGATTTGCTCTTTCGTCAACGAACGAGGCAGTGCAACCGTCTGTTTTGTGATGACAAAGTCAGGGTTCCAATCGCCGATATGGTTCACCGCGATGCCGGAAAGGCAGTACGCCAGGATTAGCGATGTGCAAGTGTATCCGATATCGCGGTGGGCGGCCACGTTCAGCCGCGCAAGGGTCTCCCGATTAATCCACGACATGAATCGATTCACCCTCGCTCGCATCAGTTCACGTGCGACATCCGCGGTTGGATTTTATCGACATATTCCCGGGCGACGGTTATGACCCACCGCTCGACGTCGGGGTCGGGAAGAATCGCGTCCGGTTTGTAGACGACGCGACGCTTGTTGTCGGGAACCCTGGCGATGCCGTCGCCGATGATCTTGATCTGAAACATCTCATCATGCGCGACCAACACGGGGATCACCAAAGCTGTGCCGGCCGTCTTGAGCACCGCGTTGATCGCGGCGGTTGTTTCCTCTGGGTTGTAATTGGCGATGTGGCCGCACCAGCCGTATGAATAGCCGACGATCCCCGTGCGTTCCCTGATGAAATCCGCGACCTTGTTGAACAGCTCGACCCACTCCTTGTCGTAGGTTTCGTCTCCATAGCCGATAAGGACCAGACCCTCGCGGGCGGGATCCTTCGACAAGGCGGAAACCCGTCTCAACAGATTTTTTTGGAGCAGGTCGGTGAAATCAAGAGGCGGGGTCAGGTGGGGACGGGCTCGCGGCGCATAGCGCTGAATGTTTTCGATCTTGAGCTGCTGCAAGGAGCGGGGGTCTTCCTTCATCCCCAGAATGGTCGGGATATCGTCGAACGTGTGGGGACTCACCGTGAGGAAGACCGGCACGATGATCACGTCGGTAAAGCCGTCGGCGTCGAACTCCCTCATTCTGGTGGCGATGGAGGGTTCGGTATACTCCATGAAGGCCGTTTTCACTCCTTTGACGGAGGGGATGGCCAGAAGAGCAGGGGCGACGGAGGATTCCAATTGCAACAGGGCGTTGCGCCATGTGGCGGATCGGGAACCGTGGTTGACCAGCAGCACGCCGACTCTTTTCGCGCCGTCGGCGCCTGGGGTATTGGCAAAACCGTTTCCGGCGAACAGTACGATTAGGAATGGGACGATGAGCCAACGAACAGGGTGGCGCATGATGTACCTCCTTCGATCAAGTCAAATGGTGACAGAATGCTTGGCGAGACTTCCCGACCTCTGGTCTCCGTCAACGGGGCGGAGAAGCGTTTTCGTCACGGACATGAAAGACCGAGCGGCCGCAACGGTAGCCATCTCAACAGGATGTCGGGGCACACAGCCAGGCTCATCACCGGTGAGTCGAATCAGCTTGGAGGCTGAGAGAGAGAAGAACATGTGCTTCTCCCTCCCGATTTCAAGTTTGAAACCGACCTTGCGGACGGTCACGACGTGGCAGCGACTCCCAGGATGTTGAGCCAACAGTGCCCGGATGCCATGCACATGGGCGTCGAGAACCCTGGCTCCGATGGCAAAGCCGGGCCCCCAGATGCGAGTGAGCAACTCATCTCTTCGGCACACGGCGGGATACGATTGCATCAAGGCCTTGAGGATGGCGAAGGGTTTGGCAGAAAGTCGAACCGGCTGTCCCGCGATTCGGAGGTCGTGCGCGTCCGCGTCCAGCTCGACGGCTCCAACCCGGTAGAGGCCTCGACGGGGAACGTTCCCTCCCCACCGCCGTAAATAGGCATCAACGGTTGCCATCAACAACCGGGGGGCGTCCTCCATGTGATAAACGCCGTCGATTCCGCAAGCCAAATCGTCGAGGCAGCGGTCTTCTGGGTACGAGCAATCAGTAGGAATTACGGCTATGAGCAGCACGTGCCGAAGCGTGGGCTCCGTCCGGATCACCGGCCACTCCCTGATTCGGCAATCCACGAGGACCAAGAAAGGGGCCAATTGTCTGCTGATCGAAAGCGCATGGCTGATCGTGGCGGCCCAGAAGGTTGCATATCCTGCGCGGCGCAGTGCTGTTTGGAGGTATCGAGCCAGGGCCTTGTCGGCCGTGAGCACGACCACGTCACAAGAGGAGCCTCCCGGGGCCGGCTTCTCTCTCTCAGAGTCAAAGGCGTTCCGGAGGGCGAAGCGGCCGCGCGCCGGAGCGCAGGGGATCTCGGCTGCGAGCGGAGCGTCCTTTCGATCGGACCCTTCCTTGGCCGGCACAGCGATGAGACGGCCAGACCTTCCCAGGGGTCCGGCTCTCTTCTCGTATGCGCGAGAACGTTGGAAGCTGAAGCGGCGGTTGACCGATCCGTCGATCGATGGTTCCTTTTTGAGTGGAGCGGCGCCCATCATCCATCTCCTTGCATTCGTTCAAGACCTAATACGAGAGCGTCACAAACAATCTGACGTTGTACCCCGGCGCCTCCTGGCCGACGCCGCCGCCGAACCCGTTGTTCAGGAAATATCGGGTGTTGGTCACGTTGTCGGCGGCGACGTTGAGGCTCAGCCACGAGAACGGCTGATAGGAGGCGAACAGGTTGTGCACGACGTAACCGGCCTGCCGACCGATGATCAGCCCGGCCGCGCAGGGGGCCGTGACTTGAGCGGTCGAGCCGGTGATGATCAGCCGGCTGTCGACCGCTCGGATTCGATAGCCGTATTCCAGCCGGTGGCCGAGATCGCTCCGCCCCACGGTGAAAACAAGTGTATCGCCGGGAATGTCGAAGAGATCTCGCTCGCCCTCGCAGACCTGCTTGCCCCGCACGCCGGAGACGGCCAGGTTGCTGAACCAGTGGTCGGTCCGAAACCCGACTTCGATTTCCAGGCCCTGCCGATGCTCTTCCCCGTCCTGTGTGAAGCTCGTGCAGACGCGGTTGGGCAGTGAAAAGTTGAACGGCTCGCATCGCGCGCCGGTGGCCGTGCGCGCCATGAGCGAATAGAGGGTATGGGCCACGTGAATGCGGTAATACACTATCTTGGCCGTCAGCAGGGTGCCGGGCGCAAACAGCCCCGGATAGGACAGCGAGAGGCCAAACTCATGGTTGCGAGCGGTCTGGGGAACGTAGCGGTCGCCGCAGACGCCGGAATCGGGAGCAAGTCGTCCGAAGAGAAAGCGATTGCAGCGACTGAACGGACCTTGCGTGAAGTATTCGTCGACGAGCGGAGGGCGAAAGGCTTCGGCGTAATTGTAGAACGCCGTCAAGGGGCCTCCGAACATATTCCAGGCGATCCCGGCGGTGGGAGCGGTTCTCCCGAACTCAATGACGGGACTACGACCTTCCGCCCACAAGAGATCGCGGGTTTCTTGCGCCTCGACTTCGGTCTTATAGGTGTCATGGCGGAGACCGGCGGTGAGGCTCACGTGGCCGACGTCAAGACGATTTTCAATCATGTACGCAAGAAAGGATCTTGTGCCCGACGGCTGGCTCAGATTGTCCACCGTTTGGCGGAGGCTGGTTGTGGGATTGAATTGCTCCGTTTGTGCCTGGCGGCTGTTCCGGTTGTACTGGACG
>JAIWOH010000180.1 GCA_020216985.1 Nitrospira sp. | reverse complement strand
TGGCTGAGTCATCACCAGTCGCTCCTTTCTTGTGTTACTGAGCCGCCCGCGCCCGGACGGGGGCGCCGTCCGCGAGCGACGGGGGCGGCGCGAGAATCACGCGCGCGGTCACGGTCAAGTCTCCCCGCACGTCGCTGTCCCTTCCTTGTTGCCCGACTTCTTCAACCAAGATTTCCCGCGCGACGTCATGATCCAGCACGTACAGAACCGTTCGATCTCCTCGCCGGACCAAGGAGGCGGTCGGGACCACGAACTGCCGTGACGGCGTGGCGTCCGGTTTTGCTGAAGGCAAAAAAGACACCTTGGCGCTCATCTCCGGGAGCACCCGATCATCCAACTCAAGAAAGCGGATTTTCGCCAGCACAGTACCTTTTGAGCGATCGGCGGTGGGAACGATCTGCTCGACGGCACCTCGATAGCGCGTGCTCGGCACCGCATCCAGGATGATGTCGGCCGGCTGGCCCGGTGCGACCTTGGTAATGGCGGATTCGGAGATATCCACTTCTACGGCCAGCGTCTTCAGATCTCCGATCAGCGCCACCGCCCCCCGGGCGTTCGTGGCGCCGGCCATCGGTGCCACGATTTCACCGACCTCGGCGAATTTTTTGAGCACGATACCGTCGAACGGGGCCCGGATTTTGGTGTTTTCCACCATCACGTCGGCCGTGAGCACGTCCGCTTCCGCGGCTGCAATGGCCGCGGAAGCGGATCGAACGGAAGCTTCGGCCTTCCGGAGCCGATTGGCGGCGACGTCGAACTCGGATTGAGAAATGAACTGATCTGGCAACAGGGCCTTGGCCCGGTCATAGGCCAATCGGGCGTCTTGCAACTCCGCCCGGGCGTTTTCCAGTGTCGCGTGCGCCACTTCGAGCCTGGCGCGGGCTTGCCGTTGCAGGGCGAGCATGTCGGCCTGTTCGATGCGGGCGATAACCTCCCCCGCTTTCACGCGGCTTCCGATGGCGATGCCGAGATATTCAAGGCGGCCGGTTCCCTTGGATGCGACCGAGGCCTGGCGCTGCGCGACGACATAGCCGCTGGCCGTCAGAGGAGCTTCAGCGGGTGTTCCCCCGATCAATCGCACGGGTGCCGTGTCCACTTCGAGAATCGGCTCCGAGAGAGGAAGCAACCGAACCAGCGCCGGCACGATCAGGCCCACGGCCACTATTCCCACGAGCCGTTTCCTCCACGACCCTGGTCGGCCGGAGGGAGGCGGCTCTTCCCGCGGCATCCGCAGAATCGAAAGATCGACGTCACCTGAAGGGGGAGGAATCATTGGGAGGGGCTCTGTTGAGGCTTTGTGGTTGAAGACGGCTGGCGCCGGGCGTGCGTCGCGCGAAAGGCCCGCGGCGAGAACCCCGTCGTCCGCTTGAAGAAATGACTGAACGAAAATTGATCGCTGAATCCAACCGACGCGGCGATGTCCCCGATCGATTTGTCGGTGGTCAGAAGCAAATCGGACGCGATTTCTGTCCGCCGCCGCGCGAGATAGCGAGAGAACGGTTCTCCCATCACGGAACGAAACAGCTCGGAACAGTATTTTTCAGAATAGCCCAACCACTCGGCCAAGGTTTTGAGCGTGGGACCCTGATGGAGGCTGGAGGAAAGAAACGTCGCGATCCGGGTCGCAAGGTCGTTGGAGGCCTGGGCCTCCTCGCGAAGCGGCCGGTCGACGGAGGACAGGTCAAAGAGCTTGCAGAGCACGTCCAAAAATTCCTGATCGGTCGTCGCGCTGGACAGGCGATCGGCCCACCGGGGCGCATGGCGTCGAAGTTGCGAGATGAGCGTTTGCAACTGATCGAATCGCGCGCCGGCTCTTTTCTGCCTTCCCATGATGACCATGCGATGGGTGCGTCCTCTATCGGGTTTCGTACCTTGGAACGGATCGGTTCCAGGACACCGCGGCGAACGGTCAAGCGGCGGACGGTCGCCTTCTCCTTCCCGTTGTGCCGCCGGGTTGCCAATCGTGTTTCAGTCTGGCTTGAAGACGGCGCGTCCAGATTGAATTCAGAAGCCCCCGCGTTTTGCCGTGTCGATGTCGGCCGGTCCATCGGCACCGCCGGCACCACGGAGTGCGGCTCGGACGTGGTTTGAGCCTGTGACAAAGACGGCAGACGTCTGATCGTTCATGCCGGTTATGACGGGCGGTTCCTTGGGATGGCGGCGTCATTTTTCACTCCTTCATCATCGGTTTTGCACAAGATCATGACGGTCCCTCGGTGTTTGAGACCGTGTTGAGTCATAGGCCACGCTGATACATCGAGCCTTGTTTTCTCCGGAGCTTGTTCATCATCTCTTCGGAGAAGAGGGCGGGGCCGATGACCTCTTAGAACGGTCGGAACGGCCCCGCCGGCGAAGTGGGGGGAGGCAGCGTCCCACTCCGTTTCCGGTTTCTTCGACACGGACGGTCAAACCGTGAAGAAACAGAGGTTTGGGGTGACAGCTACTCATAGTCTTCATCCAGCGCCAGGAGAAACGCCGCGAGGGGACGGACATCCCGTTCGTTCAGTCGAATGCCCGCTAATTCTGGATCTCCGTTGCGAAGGCGACCTCTCCGCTGGAGATCCGATGACTGCCGATAAAAGTTGATGATCTCCTCCAGCGTATCGAACTGGCCGTTGTGCATGTAGGGTGCCGAATGCCCGAGATCCCGCAGGCCCGGCGTTTTAAAGAGCGCGATGCTGTGCCGCAGAAGGGGCTGTTGACTGCATTGGCCGGACAGCAGGGGGCTGTTCAGGAGGCGGTCCAGCGCGTCGTGGCTGAGCTGGGTTTGGAAAGCCGATCCCGGTGATCCAACCGCCAACAGATCGATGCAAAGCAAGCGTCGGAGACGCTGCTGTGAAGTAGGAAAGTCCGGGTTGGCGAAAATGTTCCAGACGCCCAAATCGGTGAGGTCGGGATTACCCGGTGTCGGGATTGCTCGAAACGGTCCCTTGGCCAGTGGATGCTGTTCCGTGGCGGGAAGATAGAGATCGTGACGGGCGTTACGCTCTGAAAGGTCGGGAATATAAAGCTTGGCAAACGATCCCGAACCATGAATCCGGTCGTACTCCATCTGCGTGACTCCGGTGTTGTGGAAGCGGAAATCCGTGAAGATCGGAGCCTGGTGGCAGGCGATGCAATTGCCGACTTGTCCTCGATCACCCGGAGTGGGAGAGGGAACGCTCCGGCGCGCTTCCGTAAAGAAGATTTTCAAGCCGCGGAGTTCTTCCGCTCCGAACGTGAATGGATGGTCATGAAATCGGAAGGCCCCATCCTCCGTCGCGGGGTTTCTCTTGACGAATCTGACATGACGAAGATGCCGCCGGTGTTTCTTGTTGGGATTTTGCGTCACCCACGACAGTCGACCGCCGTGCTCCAGCTGTTCAATCAGTGCCAGGAGTCGGCGGCTGTAGTCGATCGCACTTTCGCCGGGAGCCGGCTTTCTGGGGAGGTGATTTTTTTCCAAGAACACATCGTAGGGAGAGAGGTTGAACGCCCCGGACTCATCCTGGGAAAAGATGAGGCTTTCGGTATAAGCCGCAACCAGCTTGGCGACGGCGTTGAGCAGCTCCGCATCGGTGGCGGTGGCCACGGTGATCCTGAACGACTCGGGGATGCGGAATTCACTGGGAATAGCCGGATCCGTGCCGGTCAGCACGATCGAATAAGGGAGATTGCCGAAATCCGAAGCCAATGAGCCTGAGCCGTCATCTTCTCGAATAATTCTCGCGAGGTGCGCGACCGCCCGTGCACGCTCTCCAGGCAGCCAACCAAAGTTGCGTCCAGTGAAGGTGTCTTTAACCAAGTCCGTCGTGGTTGAAAATTCACCGTCAAAGTGCAGCAAGAGGCCGTCTTGCCGATGGAGTGTGGCATTGACCAGTGAAGGCGAGTTTCGCGGCGCGGTGGCCACGCCGTCTTCACGGGCCGGGACCGGGCTGCGTCGCGCGAAGTCTGCATACGTCCGCATCCTTCCGCCGGGGGCGTCGACCTGCTCGTCGACCAAGTGGCAAGCGCGGCAGTTCATCGAGAGTCCTGCAAAAGGACCGGAAAGCGGTTCGTTGGTCGTGACCGTCTTGTTCATCACCGGATCGCCGGACGGCGTCGGGTCGTTGACTTGCCCGCCGTTGGCGAGGAATTGGGCGAAAAACTGAGCGAATCGAGTTTCCAGAAACAGCCGTTCACCGAGGATGATTTCCGGGGGGGCGGGAGATTCGTCCTGGGCGTGAACGCCCGCTTGATTTCCGATGATGACCAGAAGAATCGCCAACGCGGCGCCCGCGAAGACCGCTCGACTTGCATTCATGAAGAGGCGACGTCTCATGATGAATAAACCTCCATGGCTCAACAGGGTATCGCTCAAATCGGTTTAGCGGCGGTGCCTGTGAAAAGCCGCGTCCATAATCTCCGATAACGTGTCTGCCGCAGTGGCATGCGAGGCCGCTCCCATCGTTGCTTTCCAAAGAATCGCCACGATTGCAGGGTCGAATTGCGTTCCCGCCGCAATGCGCAGAATTTTGAGCGCGATGCGGTCGCGAAGGGAGCGGTCTTGCACGCCGGGGACGTGAATCGCTTCAAAGGCGTCGGCCACGGCCAGAATTCTTGCGCCGAGGGGAATGAACTCTCCGCGGACGCCGTAAGGATAGCCGCATCCATCCCACCATTCGTGGTGATGGGCGATCAGAATCGCCGCGTGCCTCAAGAAGGCGAACGGTTCAAGCAAATTGGCGCCAAGCCGGGAATGGCGCTGAAGGGCGACGTACGATGAGGGATCAAGCGGTTCGCATCCGTGTCTGAGCGGCTCCGGCACCATGAGGAGACCGACGTCGTGAAGCAGGGCGGCGAGCTTCAGATCATGGAGCGCAGTCGCATCAAGTTCACATGCTTCTCCGATCAGGCAGGCGACGGCGGCGGTCCGTTCGGCGTGACCGGCCTGCCAGGGCAGAGCGCGGTCGAGCTCTTTGCTGACCTGCCGGACCAGAATGCTTTCGACGTCGCGGCGCGAAGCCGCCGGCAGGCGGAGGCGGTCGATCTTCCCCAGCAATTGTTGAATCTTCAACACGGCGGGCTCGACGTGTGCAACAAAATCACTGCGCATGGCATTCCTCCTAAAAAACGGAGCCCAGGACCACGGTTGTGATCCTGGGCTCTGGGTGAGAACCTCTGGCCGCTGAAACGCGAGCGAAACCAATCAACTCACGACGGTCATCTCGGCATGCCTCTGATGCGGGACAACGGAATCGTCACCAGCCGCCGGCATCGTTTACATTTGAGCTCGACGCCGTTTTCCACCAGACGCGCCATGAGTTGCCCGCAAAGACAGCGAACGTCATCCAGCGCACAGGCTGAGCCAGAGATCGCCGCCGGTTTGGGGCTCAACGTATCGGGTTTCATCAGAACGTCCATTTCGCTCCGGCTTGCCAGAGGGCCGGCAGACTCGGATAGATGCCGCGTGACCGGTCCACGATGGCATCATGGTCCAACATGTTTTTGCCCGTGAAGAAAAAGGTCGTGTTGATTTTCTTCACGTGTTGGTTGACCGAGGCGTTGAGCATGCACCAGCCCCTCACGATACCGCGCTGTCCGCTGGGTGTCGGGATGACCGTGTTTCGATCATCGGCGAACTGGTCGCTGACACATTGCGTTTCCAAACGGGCATTGAACGGGCCAAGCCAAAATGCCCGGTTGGCGTAGCCGATGCCCGCCGTAATTAAATGCTCCGGCGTATAGGGCAGGCGGTTTCCGCTGACGCTGAGCGTCGTTGGTTCTCCCGGTAAGAGCGCCGAGGCGCCGAGCGAACTATTGCGCGTTCCCCTGAAATTCGCCTGGGCGACCCAGGTGTAGTTGAAATCAAACGTAATGTCCTGCTTGTCGTCTCGACCGGTCACGGCGTCCCAAAGATCGATCTGGGTCGCCACTTCGGCGCCTCGGTGCTGGGTTTTTCCGGCGTTTGTCAGTGTGGCGCCGATTCCTCCGGCTACCGATTGGGTAATGATCTGGTTGTCGAAATCCATCTGATAGCCAGTGATGGAGTACGCGGCCCAATGGGCCAGGTTTCCTCGTACCCCCAACTCATAGGTCCAGCTCAACTCCGGGCCCAAATCGACGGGCTGGGCCGTGGCGAGAGCGACCGCGTCGGAGATCTGGGGCGGCGCCATGCCGCGGTGGGCGCCGAAGAAGAAGGTCGTGTTCTGAAACGGGGAATACGTGATGCCGGCTCCCGGCAACACTTCGGTGAAATTCGTCTTGCCGTAATTGCCGTTCCCGTTGTTCGCCAGTCGGTTGGTTTGATCGTAGCTGATGTGCTCGACCCGAAATCCCGGCGTCAACGTGAAGGGCCCCCATATCAACCGTTCCTGTGCGAAGAAGGCATAGGCATTGGTGGTGCGCTTGTTGTTTTCACCCAGACACGTCGCGCCGGGAGTCGAGATGACACAGCTTGAGGGCAGGCCGGTGCCCGAGACTGTATTGAGCAGTTGTTTCCGGTCCGATTGTTCGTACATGTACCGGGCACCGAAGTCCGCTTCACCCTTGAGGCTGAAGAACGGAAAGGCATGGGAATGGTGGAACCGGGGCTCGACTCCCCACACCCAGTACTCTCGTTCGTTGGTGAACCGCTGGTTGGCTGGTACAACGCCGTACGCGGCTGCCGGAATGCCGTTGCCGTTTTGGATGCCGCCGACTGGGCTGCCGGCGATGTCCACTCCTTGTTGGGACTGGCGGCTCCAGTCCCGCTCCATGAAATGACCGAAGATGTTGGTGGTGGAAGTAAAATTGGCGGTGAACATGTGGTTGACCGCCACGTGGTAGCCGAGCCGCATGAAATCGAAGTGGTCGTTGGTAAACGGGGTTTGCCGGTCTTCGCCGCGGGTGGCCCACTCCGCTTGGGTCAACCCCTGGTAGCCGATGCCAGAGTTTTCGCGGTAGTAATTGAACTTGGCGAGGATTTGCGTGCGCTCGCTTAATTCCTGGACGGTCTTGAACGTCAAGTCATCGATCTTCGCGCGGATGTTGGTGAACCGCGGTGTGTCGGTTTGCGAATGGGTGTAATCGACCAGATAGCCGCTTTTACCCCACGTTCCGCCATAGTCAAAATGCACGTTGAGATAATCCAAGTTGCCGCCCCACACCTGAAAATGACCTTCAGGGTGAAGGGTGGGCATGCGTGTGATGAGGTTGATGACGCCACCGATGGTCTGAGGTCCATAGAGGAGCTGCCCGCTACCTTTCAGCACCTCGATACGGTCGAATCGGAAAATAGGAGGAAAGTAGTAAGAGGATGGATCGGCGTAAGGCATCAGCATGATGGGCACGCCGTCCTCCATGATGTGCACTTTCCGACTGCGCGTTGGATCCAAGCCTCGGATGCCGATATTGGGCCGGATACCAAGACCTTCCTCGTCTCGGACATGAACGCCGGGAACTTCTCGCAACGCCTCGTTGATGGTGAAGCGGTGGTTCTGTGCGATGCTCTCACTGCTCACGACCTTCCCTGAGCCTGGGATGTGGTCCAAGGCCGACGGTGCCGTGCCGATGATCTCCGTCAGAGGAGCCCGAATCGGTCGCTGGTCCGAGGCCGGCTCTTCCGTCTCTTGCACCACGACATTCTCGATCGACTGGTCGTCGGATGCCTCATCAACCGTCGTCTGTTGGACCGCCGGTTTTTCGGTGGCCGTCGCTGAGGAGTCCGGCAGCACGAACGCGGCGGCAAAAAGACCAAATGTAAAGATAGTTCTTATTCTCATTCTCAATAAGAAACCAAACACCATCCTTCTTCTCCTTCTGTGTGGGCTCACCGGCCTCTATGGGTTAGAGTGAAAAAAGAAGCCCCCACCCAAGGGAGCCGCCGGACGAATCGGAGAGGAACCAGTGAACTGAGCGACTGGCAACATCTTCATGGACTTCTATCGGAGCGAATAACTGATCGGCATAAGAATGGCCACCTGCGGCTTGCCCAGGGGTTGTTCAAGTTTCAAGGGCGATGCTTTCCGCAAGGTTTCCATCGCGTCGTTGTCGAGAATGGACCGCCCCGAACTTTCTTGCACGTTGACCATGATGACCTGTCCGTCATCTCTGATTATGGCTCGGAGCACGACCTTGCCTTCCCAATGGTTGATACGGGCTAAATGGGGGTAGCTCTTCAGTTCGTTGATCCGCCCCAGCAACGCTTTCATGAGCCACGCATAGTCGGCCTTGGCCGCAGCGGGTGCTTGTAAGGGGGCCGTTGCGACAACTGCCTCGACGGGCTTGGTCTCTTGAGAGAGAGAGGCGACGGCAGGTTGAGGTTCCGTCACGACTTGCCGGGGAGGTTCCGGTGTCATGAGCGACGCCGTCTGCAGCGGCGGCTCTTCTTGAACGATCGTGTCTTGCACTGGCGTCGGCTCAATGACTTCGTGAATCTCCTCCTGAGGTGGAGCAGTCTGCGCAAGAATCGTCGAAGCCGTCTGCAAGGGCGTCCGATCGACGGGGATGATCTCGGGAACAGGCCGAACCGCTCGGACTTCTTGGGGGTGGAGAACTTCACGTTGAACCGGTCTGGCGACCGGCTCCGGCGGTCGAGGCGGAGACGTGGTCTCCGGGAGAAGGTCCGACGAGGGAGAAATTTGCGGCGATTCCACCATCGCAACGTTCCACTGAAACGGTTCCGCTTCCATGGATGGAGACAAGCCCGACATGAACGCCATCGCGCCGGCGCCGAAAATACCATGGACGAATAGAGACCAGACCCAACCCCGTTGCTGCATGCGCGCGTGGTCTTGTGAAGCGGCCGCGAGCATGGTCATGACCGTACCACCTCCAGACTCACCTGAGAGAATCCCAGGCTGCGCACTTCGTCAACGACCTGAACGAATCGCTCCAGCATCGTCACTTTGTCGGCGCGGACGACCACGATTGACTCCCGCGGCTGCGAGGCGAGCACGGTGCGGAGCCCGTTTGGGGGGACGGCCGCATCATTGAGATAAAGCTGCCCGTCCGCCGTCAGGGTAATGACGACGGGGACGTCTTTGCGATCACCGGCCTCGGATGCCTTGGCCAAATCGACCGGAATCTGGCCCGTGGTGATAAAGGTCGCCGTCGTCAACACGATGACCAGCAACACCAACATCACGTCGACCAGGGGAATGACGTTGATTTGATTCAGTTCATGATTCATGGGGATGATGGATTTTGTATTCGGTCACCAGTTCGGCGACGCGTCGTCGGAGAGCGTTATTTAGGACGACGCAGGGAATCGCGACAAGAAGTCCGACCGCCGTCGCTTTGAGGGCCAGACTTAATCCCACCATAATGGAGCTGACGGCGATCGTCTTGGACGTTCCCATGGTATGAAAGGTCAACATGATGCCCAAGACCGTCCCTAGGAGTCCGATGTAGGGCGCGTTGGCGGCCACGGTTCCGATGATGACCAACCGTTTGGTCAACGCGATCTCGAACAACTGTTGATTCGGATACGAAGCGGGATCGATCCGTCGGTAAAACTGCCAGCGTTCAATGGCCACGGCTACAGCCCACACGCTGAGTGCTAGCAACAGACCGATGATGCCGTAGTCGATGATGTCTTTTAACGCTTCCATCCTGAATCCCGCGGCTGAGTCGTCGCGCCCGACACGTTATTGATAATGCTTCTCAATACCACCCGGTATCCGACTCTGTCAATGGAAAAATTCACCCCGCTTGGGCGGGGTGAGCCGGAATTGCCGCGGCGTGATCAGGGGAAGATGAAGATGAACAGGGAGATACTGGAAACAGCACCGTATGAGTCGCCGATACCCGGACGTCAACGGCCGTGCCCTCCCGGTAGATGGTGGTCGAACTTTCGCTGCCGTGTACAATTTGTCCGGAGCCGAGGCGAACCGCGTACAGGTTTTCCGATCCTCTGAATTGCCGGCTTACAATGTGCGCCCCGGCGGCTTGATTGGGAATCAGATGGATATCGTCCGGGCGGATCATGACGACGAGCGGCGTCCCCTCGGCGGCGCCCAGCGTATTGGGGAAGTCGCCCAGTTCGGTCAGGACCTTGCCG
>JAIWOH010000179.1 GCA_020216985.1 Nitrospira sp. | reverse complement strand
TCTTGAACCAATCCCGGGATGAAGTCGGCTTGTCCGACAAAGTCGGCGACGAAGGGCGTGGCCGGCACGTGATAAATCTGCTCCGGTGAATCGATTTGTTCCAGCCGGCCCTCGTTCAGGACGGCAATGCGATCGGCTATGGCGAACGCTTCGTCGTGATCGTGCGTCACCAACACCGTCGTTGTGTTCATCCGGCGCAAGAGGTCGCTCAGGTCTTGTCGCATGCGATCGGCCATGTCGGGGTCGAGATTGCTGAACGGTTCATCCAATAACAGAACGACCGGATGTCGCGCCAGTGCCCGCGCCAGCGCCACGCGCTGCTGTTGCCCGCCCGATAGCTCGTGGGGATAACGACGGCCGAAGGCTTCCAAGCCGATGAGCCGCAACATCTCGTGAACCCGCTCTGCACGCTCGGGCCGTGTCAGGTCGCTCAACCCAAAGGCGATATTGTCCTCGACGCACAGGTGGGGAAAGAGCGCGTACTCTTGAAAGACCATGCCTACGCGGCGCTCTTCCGTCGGAACCATGTGGGAACAGGATGAGACGAGCCGCCCAGAAAGGAAAATTTCTCCTGATCGGACCGGCTCAAATCCCGCGACAGCTCGCAGAATCGTCGTCTTGCCGCATCCCGACGGTCCGAGCAGGCAGAGCAGCTCTCCTTCGCGGACCAGGAAAGAAATGTCGCGAACGGCCGGATGGGTCGGATCATAGGCGCAGGAGACGGATCGTAGCTCCAAAACGGGGCAAGCGGAGCTTCGCAGGTCGGCTTGATTCTCGTTGCCGTCGATGCCGGCGTGAGACGGATCCACGGGGGCTGCCATCATCAAACCTCTGCCGCCCGCCGATCGCGCGAAAGCAGAAGCGCGATCGGCGGTAAGCCCACGACGACAATGAGTAGCGCGGACGGAGCCGCGAGTTGATAGTATTCTTCGCTGGCCTCCAGCCACACGCGGACGGCGAGTGTGTCGAACCCGACCGGTCGCAACAGCAACGTGGCCGGCAGTTCCTTGATCGCTTGCAGAAACATCAACACCCACGCGACGATGAATCCGTTCTGCATGAGCGGAAGCGTCACGCGGCGCCAGGTTTCTTGAACGCCGAGCCCAAGGGTGCGCGCCGCTTCTTCAAGGCTGGGCGTGATCTGCTGGAGCGACGGCTCCAACGACTGAAGCCCGGCCGGGAGAAAGTGCAGGACGTAGGCTGCGACGAGGACGACGACCGTCCCATAGAGAAACGGCACGGTATGAAGAAACAAGACCAAGACGGCAAGCGCGGCGACGGGTCCCGGCAGGACATAGCCGGCATAGGCGGCCTGCAGGCAGCCAAGCGAAAGCCAGCTTGGTTGTCGGCTTGCCAGATAAGCCAGAGGAAGACCCATCAAGACTCCGGCCGTCGCGGCGAGCCCCGCTAAGAACGCACTGTTCCAGATAAAGCCCAAGAAGCGGCTATCCAGGGTCGCCAAGGCTTCAGAAGACAGGCTCCAGAGAGCAAGCAACGAGGCGGGAAGAACGAACGATGTCCCCACAATGGCGGCGAGATAAGTCGTGAAGACAAGAGCCCTGGGCCAGGCGCAAGGCATCCGGTTAGACGTTCGATAGCGTCCCGCCGTTTGATAAAAACGGCTTCGGTGGCGGAACCACCGTTCGGTCAGCAAGAAGACCAACGCGAGCGCCACCAGAAGAATGCTGAGAATGCTGGCGGCCGTATTATCTGACCGTCCGGTCATCTGCTGAAACACGGCATAGGTCAGCGTCTGGTACCGCAAGAGTGAGACGGCGCCGAAATCCGAGATCACGTACAAGATCACTAGGGCGACGCCGGCTGCGATCGACGGTCGTAGCAGAGGTATCGTGATGCGAAACAAGGCTTGTCGACTCGACACCCCACAGGTGCGGGCGACTTCCTCGAACGACACGTTCATATTGAGAAGGGCGCTGCGAGTGAGCAGATAGACGAAGGGAAAGGTGTCCAGGGTCATGACGAGGGTCGCTCCCCAGAAGCTTTGCGGCGAGAAGATTCGCGCCTGAGGACCGGCAACGGTTTGCCAAAGCTGTTCCACGGGCCCGCCGAAACCCAAAAGATAATTGTACACGTAGGCCAAGACATAGGTGGGCATCGCGAGAGGCAGCACGAGCGTGATCTCCCACAAGCGCCGCCCCGGAAAGTCGAATTTCGTGACGATCCAGGCGGTTGAGACTCCCAGAATCAGCGTCAGCGACGCCACAGTTCCCGCCAAAAGAACGGTATTGCCCAACAATTCGGGAATGCGCGTCTCCCAGAGGCGTCGCCACACGGTAAGATCGGCGGAGAGGGCCGACGCGGCCACATAGATAAGCGGCGCGAGGACGAGGGCGGCGCCGGCCAGTGCGATCGCCTGGAGGGGAAACGCGGCATGGCCTCGTGCGGCGGTCACTGTCCGACTCGCGCGTTACCGGAGACCGACTTGTTCAATGAGCTGCAACGTCGGCTCACGCAACTCGGCGAGTTTCGCGAGAGGGACCGCGGCGGGACGAAAACTGTTGCGGTCGATCAGAGCGGGGTCTGCTTTGACAGCGGGATGAAGCGGATATTCTTTGTCAAGGTCGGCGAACATCTTCTGCCCCGTTTCACCCACCAAAAATTTGATCAACTGTGTTGCCTGCTCTAAACGGAGCGTGTGCTTGAGGATACCGACGCCCGCGACGTTCATGACGGCGCCCAGTCCGCCTTCCTGTTGGTCCGGCATCACGATGGCCAACGGAGCCGACGGGTGCGTGGCCATATGTCGGTGCACATAATAGTGATTCACGATGCCCATCGCAACCTGTCCTTTCGCGACCGCTTCCACGATTTGGGAGCTTTTCTGATAGACCTGTGTGCCGGCATTGTCACGCAGGCCGACGAGGAATTGCTTCGTGCGCTCATCCCCGACGCCGGCCCGCAAGACCGACACGCCAGCCTGCAAGTATTCGCTTCCCGCATTGGGGATGGCGATCTTGCCTTTCCATCGAGGATCGGCCAGATCGAACAGCGACGTGATCTGGCCGGGCTGCACCATCGTCGTGTTGGACACGATGATCCAGAATCGCCCCGACAGTCCGATCCAACTGTTGTCGTGGGCCCGGAATTGAGATGGAATGACACGGTTGACTTCCTCGATGTCGGCCGGGCGCAGGAGCCCGGCCGTGCGGGCCAGTTCGAGGCTGCCGGCGTCGTTCGTGATCAGGATATCTGCAGGACTCCTGTCTCCTTCGGTCTTGAGACGGTTGAGCAGCTCGGTGGTTCCGGATGAAAGCAGGTCGATGTGAATGCCGGTCTTTGCGGTGAAGGCGTCCAACACAGGTTTGATCAGTCGCTCGGCTCGCCCCGAATAGACGGTCAATTTTTCAGCCGCCGCTGCGGAGGAGGGAGGAGCCATCCCTGTCAGGCATCCAAGAGCCAAGAAAAACCAGACAACCCAGAAGCGAGGGCGCAGTCGTCGGCGCACAACCGAATATCCTGAGCAATACCACATGGGGCGAGCCTCTTTTCGATATTATTGAAATTGATAACCCGTTTCAATTAGATGACTTAGCGTAACAGATCGAACGAGAAGGGGTCAATGCTGGCAGCGGGAGCAAAGGCCGTAGAGTTCGAGGCGGTGAGTTTTAATGATGAAGCCGTTTCGGGCCGCCACTTCTTCCTGGAGTCGTTCGATGTCGCAGTTTTCAAACTCCACAATCTTCCCACATTCCGTGCAGATCAAATGATCGTGATGGCCCTTGTGGGAAACGTTGTCGTACTGGGTTTGCGTGCCGAAGTGTCGAGCCTGCGCGAGGCCGGCCTCGCAGAAGAGATTGAGTGTCCGGTAAATGGTCGCCAGACCCAAGTGAGGATCCTTGCGAGAGAGCTGGTGATACAGTTCTTCCGCCGTGATGTGTTCCTGCTTAAGGAACGCATCCAGAATCAGTTCCCGCTGGCGGGTGTACTTGAGCTGGTGTTTCCCCAAGTGCTCTTTCAGCAGCGCCATTTCTTTTTGGTGCTTGGACATATGCCGGCCTCTTGTCGTCAACCGCGCCGGGCGCCATTAAAGACGAAAACAGGTATGGGGTCAAGAGCATCGCGCGGAGGAGAGGGGCCACGAACGGCCGGTTTGACGATCCGCTCCCGTGGGTCTATATTCGGCCGGGCGAAGAGGGAGGCTTATGCGGACGCCGAGTCAAATCAGCATCGATCGTGCGCTCCTTTTATACGTCTTGCACGTGGCTGAACCATACGGTTTCCTGGGCGACGTCAAGTTGCAACAATTGTGTTTTCTCTGCGAACTGCAAACGTTCGGCAAGGGGCTCAAGGGATTCCACTTTGAATTTTTCCGGTTCGCCTACGGCGCGTTCAGCAAAGACTTGGACAATGATCTCTTGTCGCTCAGGCGGAAGGGGCGGGTCGAAAACTTCACCCTGTCCGATCAGGCCAATGAAGAGGTGATCCCCCTCTTGCTCAAGGCGATCAACGGAGTGGAGGTCAATGAGCGGATCAAGGCCATCATCGACGCCGTCGTTGCGACCTACGGGCCGCAGGATGCCGGCGCGATCACCGCTTCGGTCGAAGCCGTCGAATTAAGCACGCCACAGCGGCCGGAATTCAAGATTCCGATCCGAGACATCGTCTTCCATACTACACTGCTTGTGCCCGAGCGGATCGAGGTCCAAGCGGAATTTACCATCCCGACCTCTCTGGCGGCCAAACTCAATGTTGCGATGGGATACGACGGCAAGACGCCCGCCGTCCTTCAGAGTTGGTAGAGCTCGCCGTACTTCTTGTCCACATAAGACAAAAAGGGTTCTGGGCTGAGAGAAGAGCCGGTGACGCGGCGCGCCAGATGATCTGGCGTGAACATCCGGCCCCAGCGGTGAATTTTTTGCTCCAGCCAGCGGCGGAGGGGGAGGAGTTGCCCCTGTGCAATGTTATCCTCCAGCTGCGGAATTTCGAGCTTGGCCTGCTCATAAAACTGGACGGCGTACAGGTTGCCCAACGTGTAGGTCGGGAAATAGCCGAAGGAGCCCAGTGACCAATGGATGTCCTGTAAGACTCCCTCCGCATCGGTCGAGGGAACGATGCCGAGGTACTCCTCCATCTTTTGATTCCACAGGCCGGGCAAGTCGTCGGGACGGGTCTTTCCCTCAATGAGATCGCGCTCGATCTCGAAGCGCACCATGATGTGCAGGTTGTAGGTCAGCTCATCCGCTTCGACTCGGATGAAGGAGGAGCGCACGCGATTGATGGCGGCGTAGAAACGATCGAGTTCCACATCTTTGAGTTGATCGTGAAATGTCTGTTGCAAGATCGGATAAAAGAACCGCCAAAAAGGACGAGACCGGCCCACGCAATTTTCCCACAGACGGGATTGGCTTTCATGAATGCCGAGAGAAACCGAATCGCCAAGCGGCGTGCCGTAATAGCGAGGATCTAGTCCCTGGTCGTAGAGGCCGTGGCCTCCTTCGTGAATACAACTAAATAGGCAGGATGGAAGGTCGTGCTCATAGACGCGGGTTGTGAGCCGGACATCAGTGGGGTGAAACGAAGTGGTAAAGGGATGGGCCGAGAGATCGAGCCGCCCCCGCTCGAAATCAAAGCCCATGGCCGTGAGGACCAGTTTGCCGAACTCAAGCTGTCGTGCCTGGTCGTAGGAGTGCCGCAAGAACCCGTCATCGACGCGAACAGGACTGTGCACGATCCGTTTGAGCAAGGGAACCAGCCGCTCTTTTAGCCTGGCGAACAGCGGCTCAAGCATGGCGATGGTCGAGCCCGGCTCATAGATATCCAGGAGCGCGTCATAGGGAGAATTTTTATAGCCAAGATACCCCGCCTCTTCCCGTTTCAGCGAGAGGACGGTACGAAGATTCGGAAGAAACAGCGAGAATTTGTTTTGTGCTCTCGCCTGGGCCCAGACTTGTTGGGCCAGCGAACATTCGCGGGCCAAGGTCACGACGAACTCGTGCGGCAGTTTCTTTGCCCGGCTGAAGTCCCGCCAGACCTCCCGCAACAGCGAACGGGACGGCTCATCCCATGAGTCGCCTGGTTGGTCGAGAGCTTGGCCTGTCGAGGGATCGACCCATTGCAGGAGCGGCCGTTCGACGTCCGGAGATACCAGCTTTTGGTGAGCCAAGCCCTGAAGCACCGCGATCTGTTCCGCCCGCGCCTGCCCTCCACCGGTCGGCATGTAGGTTTCTTGATCCCACGAGAGCACGGACGCCGCGCTGTTGATGCGCTGAATGTCCAGCAAGGTGGTCGTCAACGATTCCAAAGTCGCCAATGTTTTCACGGTCGGCCTCCTGTGAGATTCCGTTCCTTTCTGGAACGGAGCGGAATGAAGTAAGATGCCGCCCCAAGTGTACGGAACCGCTACGGCCTTTTTCAAACCGCCGAGGGACGCATGAAACCGTTGATCGCTCCGGAAATCGAAGCCTATGCCCAGGCCCATTCACAACCGGAATCGCCCATTCGCCGGATGCTTCGCGAGGAGACGGAACGGACAAGAGAGGACGCCGTCATGGTGGTCGGCCCTCTGGAAGGGGCCTTCCTCCAGATGGTCGCTCAATTGGTGGGAGCCAGGCGTGTGCTCGAAATCGGCACGTTCACCGGCTACAGCGCCCTCTGCTTCGCCGAAGCCGTGCCGGAAGATGGTACGGTCATCACCTGTGATGTCGATGAAGAAGCGGCGGCCGTGGCCCGCCGCTATTTCGGCCAGTCACCGGTCGGCAGAAAAATCCAGCTTCGGCTTGGCCCGGCCTTAGAGACGATGCGAACACTCAGCGGACCGTTTGATCTGATCTTTATTGACGCTGACAAGGTCAACTACCTGAACTACTATCGTCGCGCCCTGGATCTGCTTGCGCCCCATGGGGTGATCCTGATCGACAATGTTCTCTGGAGCGGGGAGGTCCTCAAACACCCGCCGCCGGACGAGCGGACCGAGGCCATTCAAAAACTGAATCGAACCGTGGCCGGCGACCCCCGCGTCACGGCGGTGTTGGTCACGATCCGCGACGGCGTGTTGGTGGTGAGACGAAATGAGTAATGCATTGAATGGAAGTCGGAAAGCCGGGCGACTTGTTCGTGTCGGCTTGTTTGTGATCGGCTGGCGGCGAAGAGGAGCGCTGAGCCGATGATCTTGCACAAGAGTGGTAAAGGAAGTAACGCACTAAGGAGATCGAGTACCCGAAACTATTCCGTCTGTTGGTCTGAGAAACTGGAAAGAGAATGGTCCTCTGTTTGTCTGAACCTGTCCGGGGAAGATGTTTCCATTTCCTTCCTTGCCTCGTCGAACGAACGGCCGGCTTGGATGAGGTCCAGGATTCGGCGGACGCCGTTCGTGCCATATCGAGAGAGAAGGCCCTCTACCGTCCTTGCTGATTTTCCATAGGCCGGACCCAACGAGTCGGCCGGTATCCCATTCCACGACTGTTCCAGGGAGGAGAGTGAGATCGAAGAAAGGGGCTGTCGGTTCGTCTCTTCAAGAGCCGGCCAGGGATCCTCGGCCAGATGAACGGCCAACCCTTCGACCAGCCAGGTTGGAACCCGTTCCATGTGAATGCCCATTGTGCTTTGGAGCAGGGCATGGACGAGTTGATGTCGCAGGACGCGGCTCAAAACGGCCAAGTCTTCCATTGCTCCCTTGATGGGCAGATGAAGAAAAGCGGCGCCGTGGTCGTAGAGCGCATCAGCCTCGGCCGGGCTTCTTGCCTGCACGGGGAATGTGGCTTCGGTGTGGATGACCACCTGGATGGGGGCGCTTGGCACAGCACCCAACTTCGTGGTGATTTCTTCATGGGCGTAGTTGAGGATGGCTCGAACCCGCATGGCCACATCCTGATCCGGTTTGCCCTGAAAGCCGATCGTAAACCGTTCCCGAGAAATAGGGGGAACAGGCTTATGGGGCGTTTCCTTGCTGGAGCGGGAGCTGGCTGGAAGCGGAGCCGGCGGCTGGGATGCAAGCGAAAGAGGCGGCACAAGTGCGGGAGTTGACCGGGGAAAAGAGAGGGTGTCCGAGGGGCTGGAAGAGGCAAGGCGGTGAAGTTTCGCGGCGATGTGCTCGAAATAGGTCACGAGCGTCGGCGAGATCGGTCCATTGCGGCGAGTCGCGTCGAGCTGTTGACGTGCTTCCTTCATTCTGCCTTGCTCGATCAGCAAATCGGCCAGCACAATGCGAGGAAACGGATCGTGGGGAGCGACGCGGATCACCGAACGGAGGAATGTGGCTGTCAGGGCCTTGTCGTGCGATTCCCAATAGGCCTCGGTCAGATTCAGCAGGATGGTGGGATTCGTTGGATCAAGCAAAGCGCCTTGCTTGAAGGCTCGAACCGATGCCGCGATGCCAGCCGATCGCCCGAGCTGGACGCCTAAATTGTTCCACAGGGCAGCCGCGAACTGTCTCGCCTTCTTCGTGGTCGGCAACTGAGGGAAAAGGTTGCGCAATTGGTGCTCAACCTTGGTGAGGTCTCCTTGTTTGAGAGCATGATGAATCGCCCTGAGGTCAGTCGAGGGAGCAGCTCCGAGTTCAACAATGCGAAATTCGGGGCTCTGTGCATCTGTTAGGGGATCCGTGACGGTGAGTGGTGGAGTCGACGTCGCTCCTGAGTGGTCTGGATAGAAAGAGGGAGATCCGACAAGTTCCGAGCGGTCCGATTGAATGGGGTTGAGATCGGTCCGTTTGAACCAGAGATGAAACAGGACAAACAGAACCAGCAGTATGCCGAGAACGCGATTGGCGGAGGCCAGACGGCGGCGAGCCATACGGCACCATCTCACTCGGCAAGGTGTCACACACGGAAAAGCAAGTAATCAGGACGGAGCATTTCCTCAGCGTCTGACGCCCGGCACACCGCTGCTTCCAGGCTTGAGCGAACGCCAGGTCGAGGTGTCGTGGCAACGCTCGCAGTGGGGGCCGAACCGGCTCTCATGGGCATCGTCTTTTTTGTGACACGCAACACAGGCTGATGAAGCCACGACGCGCTCGTCCATCGAGGTCGTATGGCAGTCGCGACAGCCCAGCCGCTTATGCGCGCCGTCCAGTTTGAAAGCGGTGCGCGTATCGTGGTTGAAATCCCACAGTTTCCAATCACGCGAGTTGTGACACTGTTCGCATCGACTGCCCAATGTTCTTTGATGGATGTCATCGCCCTTATGGCAAGCATAGCAGTCGAGCGGTGTTTTGTCCTTGTAGAGGATGCCCCGGTGGCAACTGCGACACGTGACGGTTCGATGTTTTCCCAGTAATGGGTAGGCGGTGTGACGATCATGGTCGAAGTGTACGGTTTTCCAGTCTCGCACGGCGTGGCAACGTTCACAGGCGTCGCCGAAACGGCCTTCGTGTTTGTCGTCTTTTGCATGACACCCATGGCAGGTGATCGGCGTCGTGTCTTGATAGAGCACGCCGGTGTGACACTGCTCGCATTTCACCCGTCGATGCGAATCCTTGAGGGAATAGGCCGTATCTCGGTCATGGTCGAAGAGGAGGATTTTCCAATCACGTTCGGTGTGACAACGTTCGCACCGGCTGTTGAATCGTCCTTTGTGACGGTCATCCGTCCGGTGGCAGGCGTAACAGTCGGTGGGAGTCGCGTCGGTGTACAGGTTTCCCTTGTGGCAGGATGTGCAGGAGGCGGCGCGATGTTTCCCTCGCAAGGGGTAATGAGTGTGCACGTCATGATCGAAGGTCACAGCCTTCCAATCATTGACTCCGTGGCAGGTCTCGCAAGCTTTCCCGAACGTTCCTTTGTGAACATCATCTTTCTTATGACAGCCCAGGCAATCCATGGGCGCGTCCTTGAAGGCGGGGGTGGCGTGGCAGGATTTGCAGTCAACCTTGGCATGTTTGCCGAGGAGCGGGAAACGGCTTTTCTGGTGATCGAAGGTGGTCTGTCGCCAGGACTGTTCGGAGTGGCAGGTGTCGCAGCGGGGGCCTTCTTGGCCGCGGTGTTTGTCGTCTTTCTTGTGACAGCCGTAGCAATCGGTGGGGACGCCGTGGAAGCGATCATCGGCA
>JAIWOH010000177.1 GCA_020216985.1 Nitrospira sp. | reverse complement strand
ATTGAATCGGCCCCAGCACCAGCGCCGTGCCAAGGTTGCCGGGGAAGGTGGCCTCCGTCTCCTCAAGCCGCTTGAAGTCGAGCCCGAGGGAGAGCTGATGCTTGAACGAACTCTCCTTGAAGATCGGAAATAGATAGCGCATCCCCGCCATGGTCGCGTTGCCGGCCACCGCGACGTTCCCTCCGCTGATCGGCAGGGCGGTGCCTGCGAGCACGGAATTGCTCAAGACCTTCGACGCATAAACAGCCAACAGACGATCCGGCCAACCGATCGGCGCCACGTAGCTGAACCCATAGGCCTGCACCGCTCCCCAGTCCGTCGGGGTCTGAGAGGTTTGCAGGGTGAGGATATGGTCGGCGTCCCACATGTTGGCGTATTGGGCTTCCCATGTCAGACGATGCAGCGGAGTGGTGAAGGGCCCCTTGTTGTCCGCGGTGATTTTGGCATGAAGCGGGAGCCGATCCTTCACGCGCAGCTCCAACTCGACGTCCCCCTGCGAACCGCCAGGCTTGAGGATGGGCGCGACTTTCAGATCGGGATTGGCGTTGACCGCGTCCAACTGCTTGACGAAGTCCGGCTCGTAGAGCAGCGCGCCCAGGCGCGCCGACGGTAGCTTTCCGCGTATGTTCCACTTGGAGAAGTAGCGATTGTCGGTCACTTCGACTTTCGACAGCCGCCCCTCGATGACTTCCATCCTGATCGTTCCCTGCTCGACCGTCTGCTCCGGCACCACGACCAGCACCGTCGGATATCCCAACTGCTGATAGGCTTTTTCCAGCTCGATCCGAGCCCGCTCGATGTCTCTGATCGTCTTGCCCTGTCCCTTAAATTTTCCCAGCACGTCGTCGATCTTCTCGTGCGACAAGAGGGTGCTGCCCTCCACCACAAATTCTTGAATGGTAAAACCATCCGGCTCCACCTGGCTTGATGGAAGCTCCAGAGACTCCACCGGTTTCATGCCGTCACGCGAACGAGGTTGGACGGGCGCCTCGACTTGCGCCGTCGTGTCCGTCGGCGGAGCAGGCTGTGAGGATGCCGACATCATCGGTCCCTCCGCCAGCACGGGTCGGACGAACGCTTCGGACCCGGCCCGACCTTCCGCAACGCCGATGCCTATGATGACCCCCATCGCCATGGTCATGCCTCCAAACCATTTGACCATGCCTGATCACTTTCCCAATGGAAGACGGGCTCTGTTGAGCCGCCCGACGGCACCTGCGCCCAGCTTGTCTTCCTCCCTGCGATCCCGGCGCATCACGAATTCCGCCCTCTCTTTCGATTCCTTCTCTTTTGATTCTTAAGGCCAGGTACTCTTATCGTCCGCCTGTTACACAGGCGTTACCGACAATTTGGGGAGTCGTTAATTCCCGGGAAACCGCTTTCCTCCCTCTTGAGCTTATATCTGAATTGGCATAGGGTCACTTCGACCGGTGGGACTACCTTTCATGTTGAGACGCACAAACTCGACGAGACTTCGTCGCGTCGCGCCGATGATCCTAGCCGTTACCGGCATCTCTCTCGTGTTGGCCCATTCGATCAACGCGATCGTCGAGCATCAATTGACCGTGATTCCCTCCGCCGAATCGGCGGCGCTCGTCGCCGGCGAGCCGTCGCTCGCCGGCGACGACGGCTCGCCGCAGTTCGTCGATTCCATCAAGAACAGCGGGCTGTTCGAACTACCCATCTCACCTATCTCGTCGACCCGGTCGACGGAGCCCGGCTTTGCGGCCGAACCTCCGAAGCCTCCTCTTGAAGCGGCCAAGAAAGTTCGGCTCCTTGGGGTCGTCTTGGGAGAACACCACGACTCCGCCGTCCTGGAAGACCTGGCGTCCAAGCAACAGAGCCTGTTTCACCTCCATGAGGAGATTCCGGAGGTCGGCGAGATTCGCTTCATCACCCGCGGAGGCATCGTCATCGGCCAAGGCGATCAAGAAGAATTACTTCCGCTGACCATGCCGTCGGAAGATCCCGCTCATTCTGCCTCACCCACTTACACACCTCCCCTTCCTCCCCAATCTTTCGCCCCGGCTATCAAGCGCATCCTCGATCGCCGTGAAGCGGCCCAAGCCGTCGGCGATCCGTCGCAACTGATGCAGCAAGCTCATATCGTCCCTTTTTTAAAAAACGGAGCGTTTCAGGGATTTCGATTTGACTTCGTACTGCCGGCCGGATTTTTCGATAAGGCGGGATTTCAGTACGGCGACGTCATCCAGCGCGTCAACGGAGTCGAGATTCGCGACCCCGAGAAAATGCTTGCGATCTTTAAACAGCTTCTCAACGAGCGCGTGGTCAAAGTCGACGTGATGCGTCACAACCGGCCCACCACGGTGACCTACGAATTGCAGTAGCCCCCCTCTCTCGGTCTCGACATTCCCAAAGCAACCGCGAGAGACCGAGGAGAAGTTAACCGAAAGTTAATCGCCCCGTCATGGGCCCGTTACCGGTTCCCTTTGTAATGCGCGGAGCTTTTACAATTGTCGCCTATCAAAGGGTCAACAAGAGGAGGCAGGCTTTGAGATCCGTCCAGCGGGTGATATTGGCGGTTGCGGGAATCCTGGGCATTCTGATCCTGGACGGAGGCCTCGACGCGCGGGCCGAGTGGTACGTGGCGGGATATGGAGGATTCAGCACGGGCGGCGACTTCAGTGACGTCACCATGCCGCGATGGGGTGAACGACTGGCCAGGCAGGAATTTCCTCAAGCCGATGAGCCGCTCGACTCCCTCGGACGCGGCACCCTCTATCAACAGTTCTCAACCTCCGACATCTCACTCAAGAATTCGGCCATGTACGGAGGCAAGGTCGGATACTTTTTCGACAATCTGAAGCTGCCCTGGCTCGGCGTGGAAGCGGAAGTGTTCACCACGACTCCGAAAATCAAGGCCCAAACGGTGGAGACTTCACACCAAATTACCTATCAGCCCAATGACCCCGATACCGCTAGTAATTGCAGTCTGCCTATTCCGCCCACCAACAGATGCCCTGACTCCGTGAGCAACAAATCAACATTATCTCTTGGCGAGTCGGATCTCCGCGTCATCACTTTCGCCTTGAATCTCATCGCCCGATACCCGCACTCGATCGTCCAACCCTATGTCGGCGTCGGCGTCGGCGCATTTTATTTCCTGAGTTCCGGTCAAATCGACGGCCGGCAATTCGTGCCGGGCCTCAACGCACAGTTCGGTCTCAAGTACTTGGCGACCCAACATTGGGCCCTGTTCGCGGAAGGAAAATACAATCTGGCCCACGTCAGCACGCTCGATTCGACGTTCGGAATCAGCGGCCTATACAGCATTTTTCACGTCGCGGCGGGAGTGGCCTATCACTTCTGACAACGGGGCGCCGTTGTTCCCGATTCCGATCGACGCTCCAGTCTCTTGCGTTCATCCGCTTCCTCATCGATACTGACGGATGTCTTCTTCGCCGACGCCGACAATGAAGCCTGCTGATCATCCTGCGCCCCCTCGCGCTCGATCGCGCGGTCTTACATCCGTGGTCGAGCGTGAAATCAAATTCGCGGTCGCTCCCGATTTTCGCCTGCCGCCCGCGCTGGGAACCCCGCAGCCATCCAGGCTGATCATCTCTACCTATTACGACACGCTCTCATATGATTTGACCCACGCGGGTATCACGCTGCGCTATCGCGTGGAACGAGGGAAGCGGGCCTGGCAACTCAAGCTTCCCCTGTGCGACGACCGGCAGGAAGTCGAGGTCGTCGGCCGGCATCCTCTGCCCCCGCCGACGTTGCTCGACCTGCTTGTGCTGCACCTCAGGCAACGCCGGCCCGTTCCGCTTGTCACCCTGCGCGTCCGACGGACCGGCGTGATCGTGAGACACGACCGGCGCCCTGTCGCCGAGGTGTCGCTCGACGCCGTAACGGCGGTGAAGGACGATCACGTCATCCTCCGGTTTCGGGAGCTCGAGATTGAATCGCTCAAAGCCGGTGAAGAAGAAATGCGTGACATCGCGCGTCTCGTCCGTCGAGCCGGTGCCCGCGATCACGACGGGCGACCGAAACTGTTTCGCGCCCTGTCGCTCCCCGCGCCTGAATCGGCCGGGCCGCCGGAGGCCGGCGCGCCGGTCGTGGATCACCTCACATGGACGTTGACCCGACACGTCCGCTGGCTGACGGCCCACGACCCCGGCACCAGACTCGGAACAGAGAGCGAGAGTCTCCATCAAATGCGGGTGGCCGTCAGGCGGCTGCGTTCCGTCCTTCGCGCCGCGCGTCCGATCCTTCCGCGCGACTGGAACGAATCGCTGGCGGAGGAACTGTCTTGGCTCGGCGAATGCCTGGGGCAAGCCCGCGACCTTGACGTGCAAATCGCCTATTTCCAGGAAGAAATCGGCCGACTGGACGCGCCCGATCGCAAACCGCTGGCGCAATTCGTGACCTATCTGCGGTCGAAGCGAGCGCAGGCTCAACAGGCGGTGCTGAGCGAATTGAACAGCGCGCGGTATTTCGACCTTGTTCATCGGCTCGAACAGGCCGCTCACGATCCGCCGGTCGTGGAGGCCACGACGCCCGAAACGCTTCAAACGCTCGCCAAACGGGAATTCAAAAAGCTGCGGAAAGCCGTGCGGCACATCGGACCGAAACCGAACGACGCGGCCCTCCATGCCGTCCGCATCAAGACCAAGCGCGCACGCTACGCCGCCGAGTTGGCCCTCTGGTCGGCGGGGAAGCCGGCGGCCCGGTTCATCAAACGGGCGCGGGCGGTTCAGGATCTGCTGGGCGCCTATCAGGACTCCGTGACCGCGGAGTCCTACATCCGTTCGTTCTTCAAACAATCACAAGGCGACCAGGCGGCTTTCGTGGCGGGAAGGCTGATCGAACGCCAGCGCCAACGACGCGAAGCTCTCCGCCATGAGTTGCCGGAGCTGCTCAAAACCCTCCTCAAGCAGGGGAAACGGGCGTGGTTTTGACCGAGCGCCGGGCCGGAACGTTCGCGTTGGGACTGACAATCCGGGCGGAGCGCGACTCGACGTGAAGTGATCGACTTCCGCACAAAGGGCCGATCATCGACGGGTCACGCGACCGGCGAGTCGATCCACTTCCAAATCAGAGCGGTGCGAGCGCGACGGGGCGCGATTGTTACACGTCGTTACCGGAAACTGATCGTCCCGTAACATCTTTCGAGTATTCTCTCGATCATAATCACCGTTTCGTATCGATTTCCCACGGACACCGCGCGTACGACGGAACATGACGACCCGAACGCCGAAGAAAATACTCATCGTCGAGGATGAACCGGACATCGTCCGGCTTGTGAAGCTCTATTTGGAAAACGGGGGATTTCGCACGGTGGTCGCGCAATCCGGCGTCGAGGCCCTCACGCTCGTAAAGTCCGACAAGCCGGATCTCGTGATCCTCGATCTCATGCTCCCCGAAATGGACGGAGTCGAGGTGTGCAAGAAGCTTCGCAACGCCCCCGAGACCGCGCTTCTTCCGATCATGATGCTGACCGCCAAATCCGAGGAATCCGATACGATCATCGGGCTGGAGCTCGGCGCCGACGACTACGTGACGAAACCGTTCAGCCCCAAGGCGCTGGTCGCCAGAGTCAAGGCGCTCTTTCGACGCCTTGAACGAACGGACGACCAGCCGCAATCGTTTTTCCGCTTCGGCCCGCTCGTTCTGGACCCGATCCGTCACGAAGTCACCGTCCACGACAAAGAGGTGTCGCTCACCGCCAAAGAATTCGGCTTGCTCGAGCAGCTCTTGCGCCATCCCGGCCGCGTGTTGACGCGCGACATCCTGCTCAACGCCGTGTGGGGCTACAACTATTACGGCACGACCAGAACCGTGGACGTGCATGTTCGCCGCCTGAAACTGAAGATTCCCTTGTTGAGCGACGCCATCGTCTCCATCAAGTCCCTGGGCTACAAACTCGTCGATCAATAGCCTGACGCCCGGCTCTTCTTCTCTCCCCCGCGCTCTTGAACGATCCGATGCTCGCGCGACTTCTTCGCCTTCGCGACCACGGCCTCGGGCAGATTTAACCGGCGATTCATGATGACTTTAGGGTCTTGTTACTTCTTCCTGCCACATTGGAAAGGAAAGCCTGTCCGCTTTCAGAAGGAGGGAGAAGACCATGGAAGCACTCGGCGACCACGATGCTCGGCGCCCCACTCTCGCGGTATCCTTGGCCAAATCTGCGATCGACGTCCGTCAAGCCCAAGAGCTTCGACACAGGGTATTCGCCGAGGAATGCGGAGCGCGGCTCCCGCTTAGTTCTCCGGGCATCGACGAAGACGAGTTCGATTCGTTTTGCGATCATCTGATCGTGCGCGACGTCCGACAAGACATGGTCGTGGGGACGTATCGCATCCTGACCGCTTGGAAGGCGCGAGAAGTCGGCCGGTTCTACTCCGAATCCGAATTCGACCTGAGCAATTTGAAGCCGCTCGCTCCGCGTCTGGTCGAAGTCGGCCGCTCGTGCATCCATCCCGCCTATCGCCAGGGCGCCGTCATCACGCTGCTCTGGGCCGGATTGGCGCAATACATGATCGCCGGCGGATACGAATACCTGATGGGGTGCGCCAGCATCGGCCTCGCCGACGGCGGAGCACAGGCGACCGCAACCTATCTGCACCTTCGCGAGACCTGCATGAGCCCCGGCTATTGGCGCGTCGTCCCCCACCGCCCCTATCCCATCGGCGTCACAACGCCGGTCGGGAAACCGACCTTACCGCCGTTGGTGAAAGGCTACGTGCGCCTAGGCGCCTTTATTTGCGGAGAGCCGGGATGGGACGAGCAATTCAACACCGCCGACTTGTTGATGTTGCTGCCGCTCTCGCGAATGGATTCGCGATACGCCCGCCATTTTCTGGGAACGTCATGCCAAGCGCTCGCACCGGCTGTCTGACCAGAATAAGCCGAGGCATCCGTCTGATCGGCAAGTTGTTTGAGGCGTTCGTCCTGGTCCGCCTGGCATTCCCCCGCATCGAGCCATCTCGGCACGACGGCATCATCCAACGTTGGTGCCGAGAGGTGCTGGACATTCTGCACATCAACGTGAGCGTGCACGGACGACCCATGCCGGGGAACGCGTCGCCCGTCATGTTCGTCGCCAACCACGTCTCATGGCTCGACGTGCTGCTGCTCAATGCCTGCCGGCGAATGCGCTTCGTTGCGAAGACGGAGGTGAGATCGTGGCCGCTCATCGGATGGATCGCCGCCGGAACCGGCACGATGTTTTTCAAACGGACCAGCCCCCATCAACTGGCCTGCGTGATGCACTCCATGACGGCGGTGCTCGGGTGCGGAGGTTGCGTCGCGCTCTTTCCCGAAGGAACGACCACCGACGGCACGGCCGTTCGCACGTTTCACTCAGGATTATTCGAGTCCGCCATCCGAGCCAACGTGCCGATCCGGCCCATCGGCATCAGTTACCTGAAATCGGACGGTTCGCTCGATGCCGACATCGCTTTCGTCGGCGACGAATCGTTGGTGTCGTCGATTCTGAACGTGCTGTCCCGGCCGACCACGTTTGCGCGCCTGTCGTTTTCGAACCCCATCGACAGTTCGATCGGCGATCGCCGCCGCTTGGCCGCCCTGTGTCAAAAAGCGGTCGAGCGGAGCCTGGCGGATCCGGCGACGTTCCCCCTCGCGTCGGACGCTTCTCCCCTGCGTGATGCGCACGGATCCTCTTCGCCCCTTGCCGCCGCTTGATTCTCTTTCGTCGGCGCCGCATTATACCGATCGCCGATGGTCGATCGCCGATATTCGATGGATCACTGCCGAGCCTTGCGATGTCAACGTTATTGAGTACGCGCCGCTTCTTCCCGGCCTTCCTCTTTCTGGGCATCCTGTCGTGCAGCCACGACCCACGGGTCGAGAATCTGGAAACCTCCGTCGGCCGGCTTGCACAGGCCGACATGATCCGGCAATTCGGCTATCCCCAACGAGTGAAGAGACTCCCGCCCAAGAATACCGAAGTCTGGGAATACGAATTCTTGGCGGGCGACTCCCGTTGCGTGGGGTATCGCATCTATTTCGACGAAGACCAGCAATCAGAGCACTGGGAAAAGACGGCTTGCCGTTAGCCGGCACGCCGTTTCCTCTCCTGCCTCCGATCCCATGTCGTCAGTTTGTCGCCGATTGCGATCCGCTCGTTGCGCTTTTCGATGCGCCCGATGAAACATCGCCGCGCGGGGGACTCCGCCTTGCTCCGGTCCGTTCAAGCAAGCCCCGCCACGTCACGGAAGTCCGTTACAAAGAATTGAGCGCATCCTGAAACGACGGTGCGCCCATCTTCGTTACAATCGGTCCATCCATCGCTCGCTCTCGCTTGAGAAAGGAGTCTTCTATGCCGGCGCTGACACCATCTCGACCATCCGGGCGCGCATCCCTCCCGCACAATCCCGGTCCGACTCACACGAAGCCCGTCAGCGGGAAGCGCCGCCTGATGCTCCAGACCAAACTCGCAAGGCAGCGGGCCCTGCTCCTGGCAAACGCCCCTCTCTCTCGTCTGGCCGGGAGGGAAGCGGAGGCGCAGCCGGACCCGCTCGACCAAGCCGCGGAGGGACTGGAGCAAGAGCTGGCCATTCAGGCCAGAATCCGAACCCTCGAGCAATTGCACCGCATTGAGCGCGCCCTGCGCTTAATCCGAACGCAGGAATATGGCCGGTGCCGGCTCTGCCGCCAAGAGATTCCGTTCAAACGCCTTGCCGTCAAACCCGACACAATTTACTGCGTTCCCTGTTTGACCCGTCTTGAGGAGGAGTGATCGTCATGATCGTCATGAAAAAAGAAGGTTCCGGCGCCTGGCGCCAAGCGCCGGCCCGCCGCAGCGCTCAACTGAGTCTCCCGTTTGCGATTCCGTCGCCGGTCACGACCGCTTCTTTTCTGCTGAATGAGGAGAAGCCTTGGGAAACTTATCGATTGAGCCTTTCACGTGGAACGGAGGTCGGTCATGCAATGTTCCCGCTGTAACGGCATGCGAGTGCCGGAAATGATCTGCGAGGGAGGAGTCCGAATTTCTGCTTTGCGGTGCGTCCATTGCGGTGACATCGTGGATCACGTGATCGCCCGCAATCGGACGCGCCGTCAACGGGATTCTTCGTTCAGCAGGCCACGGACTCCCATCTATCGGCGGAGCCATGGGAGTCGCCGCCCCTGCGTCGAAGCGTAACCTAATCCGGGCGAATCGGGAAGAACCTTTTCCACCGCCCGATTCGTCACGCTCTCTGCTGAGAACCCATCACCAATCCGTGGGGTACGACAAGAGATGGGCCCAAATGCACCGGGCCGGGAGGCACCGCCTCCCGGCCCGGTCATCTGATCCGCACCGCTGTTCGCTCTGCGATCTCGCTCTTGCCGCCACCGCCAGCCGGTCGCGGACGCTGCCCGCCCAACGGTCTCTGGTTCCCGCTCTCGGCTCTTCAGGTCGGCTCGCCGGACCGGCTCGTCAGCCTCGCCGCCGGGCCAAGCCCGCCAGGCCCGCAAGCCCCGCGCCGAAGAGATACGCTGCCGCCGGCAAGGGCACCGGGTTCAGATTCCGTACCAGCCAGGCCTCTTGGTTGCCGCTCGGATTGAAGCCCCACCCCACGATGTGGCGGCCATCGGAAGAAATAGCGGTGGCATCTCGCAGACGCCACCCGCTGAGCTCGCTCCCCAACCCATAGTCGTTGATCAAGACATCCATCAGAGATCGCATCGCCTGTCCTTCAGTCCATAAAAGCTAGAAACCCCGGGGCTGAGTGGCTGAACCCCACCACGATCGACCCATCGGCCGAGGCACCACGAGCATGGCTAAAGAGGCCGCCCCCCGACACGTCGCCCAAGCCCACCATGGCCGGTCGCTTCCGTCCAGCGAAAGGCTTCATCTCCTGAGCCGGATCTGCTCACCCCCACCACCACCGACCCATCAGCCGAGACGCCTAGGGCCATGCTCGAGAAGCTGCCGCCCGGCAAATCGCCCAACGGAATGAACTCCGCCGCCTGGGCCGAGAGACTCCCCGCCAGCAGAAGACCGCTTAAGATCCCCACCGTCAGC
>JAIWOH010000176.1 GCA_020216985.1 Nitrospira sp. | reverse complement strand
CTCCCGCCGCCGGTCCTGCCGCCGCCCCCTCCCAGCGTCCACTTGCGCCCGCTTCCGCTCCCATCCTGGCTCGTTTTTCTTGTTCTTGCGCATCGGTCGTCCCCTTTCGCTTTCTTGGGATATTGCTTGGCCGGAATACGGCGCGGTCGGACAGAGACCGGAGGGAATCCTGGTTCGCCTGCGAAGAAGCAGCGGCCAGCGATCCCTTTTCTTCTCTCGCCCCCCACAGCCCTGGTTTTCCAGGGTCGCTGACCGGGCGCGCCGTCTTCGACACGAACATCTTGGGGTCAGCCTTTTGGATTCCTCGCGGCTGGGCGGAAGGCGCCTCCCTGAGCACCCTCCGTGGAAGATGCGCCCTGTTCACGTCCCTCCCGATTTTTACCGAGACGGCAACAGTCCTCCCGAGCACGTTCGACCGGAGGGAAGAACAAACGCGAGCATGCGGGCCAGCCCTCGGTCGCGTGGCTGGCGTCGTCAGACCCCCTTCCCGTCTCCGTATCGTAGAAGATGCGCCTGACAACCGCAGCCTCGAGTGCGCAGGGCACGCCCCTGCCGACTTCGTTGTCACAGGCGATCGGCATCTCCTGACTCTGAGAACATACAAAGACGTGCAGTTGAGCCGGTCGCCTGACTTCCTCTACTCGTCTTGCGAGCTACGAGCATCCATCTGACGCCGCCGGACCCTGGTGAAACACACCCGTCAGTGCAACAGTCCACGGCCCATGCCTCCCGGCGCTCCCGATCACAGAATCGGCTTGCCGGATCGACACCTCGACCGGCTGAAACCGGTGCGGCTTGCCCACCTGCGTTCCACTGCTGACGTCCGCTTCCCCCGCCTGTCCTCTCCTCTACCTCGGTTTGCTCCCTCGCGGTGAATTGGCCCATCTCTCCTGTCGATTGTCTCGACGACAGACCCGTTCGCTGAGCCGCTTTTGCTTTTCCGTCAGCCGCACCGGCACCGGCGGCCGGCCTTTCCTATCACGCGAATGTGTTCCGGACGCTCGAGCAGGCGCACGGTATCGCCCCGCACTTCGACGAGATCGTGCAACCCCCGTTCTTCCATGAGGGGGAGAATGTCCACTCGCTCATTGCGACGCTCCAGGAAAGTGACAAAGCCGGCGAGCGACCGGGCCTGCCGGAGAAATTCTTCCAATCGACGCCAGAGTTTGGGCCAGATGGGTGGGATGGCGGCCAGATCCTTGTAGCTCATGACTGTGACACCGGCGAGGGTGCGATCGAACGGCCAATACCCCACCTTGTTCTTTCGGGCACGGGCCAGAGCCTGATTGATCTCTTCTCGAAATGTCGCGAACAGCGTGTTGTAGTACAACGGATAGGCGAAGCCGGCCTCGGTCTGCTTGACGTTGACCGACTGTCGTAACCACGCTCGATCGAGCAGGACCGACGAGCCATCTTTTTTGGGTGTGGTTCCGGCAAACACAAAGGCGATCGGGCGACCCGACGCATCGTCGGTCATCCGGGCCAAGATGTACCCGATCGGTTCCGGGTTCGTGCGGCGGTCGAACCCGATCAGCCGGAGCATGTGATCTCGTGCTTGCGTCGCGAGAGGCTGGGTCGCCTCCTTTTCGATGGCATCGATGCCCTCGAATCGTAATTGAACCGTGCCCTTGTTTTTGGCGCCGCGACCGATTTCCGGGGGCTTGCCTTCCAGTCGTCTCCACAACGTGAGGTCATTTGCCAGAAAACGAACCGAGTCTCCATCGGGAATACCGGCCAACGGCTTGAATCGGCCCTTGATGAGGAGAAAAGGCATGGGAACCTCCTTTCGGCTAGAGGACGAGAGCCAAGCAATCCTTTTGTATTGATGTCGAGGATGGCGCTTGCGCAGGGAGAGTCAGACGTTGAACCGGAAATAGACGATGTCGCCTTCCTGGATCACGTAGTCCCTTCCTTCAAGGCGGAAGAGTCCTTTCTCCTTCACCTTGGCTTCGGAGCCGCAGGCAATCAGGTCATCATAGTGATAGACCTCGGCGCGGATGAACCCCCGTTCCATGTCCGAATGGATTTTGCCCGCCGCCTGCGGCGCCTTGGTGCCGCGCGGAATGGGCCAGGCCCGCGATTCGGTTTCTCCGGCGGTGAAGAAGGTGACGAGGCTGAGCAGTCCGTAGGCTTCGCGCGTGAGCCGGGCGAGGCCTGATTCAGCCATTCCCAGTTCCTTGAGAAAGGCCGCCCGCTCGGCTTCCGGCAACGAGGCCACCTCCGCCTCAAGCTGGCCGCAGAGGACGACGACCCCGGCGCCGCGTTTCGCGGCGAACTCGCGCACGGCCTGCACCATCGCATCGTCGGCTTGTTGACCTTCAGAGACATTGGCCACGAACAGGACCGGTTTGGCGGCAAGGAGCTGACACTCATTGAGAATCAGCCGCTCGTCCGGCGTGTAGGTCAGATTGCCGAGCCACTCCCCTTTGTTGAGTTGATCCATCAACCGTCCGAGAAACTCCAGTTCGAACGCCGCCTTCTTGTCGCCGGCCCGAACCTTCTTTTCCGTTTTTTGTTTGCGGCGTTCGAGCGTCTCCAGATCGGCCAACATCAACTCGGTTTCGATGACGCCGATGTCGCGAAGGGGATCGACGGTTCCGCTCACGTGCACCACATCGGTTCCCTGAAAACACCGCACGACGTGCAACAGGGCATCCACCTCGCGAATATGGCCTAAAAACTGATTGCCGAGTCCTTCGCCCTTGCTCGCCCCTTCGACCAACCCGGCGATGTCCCGCACTTCCAGCGTGCTGTAGGTGGTTTTTTTTGACTTGAAGATGGTGGTGAGAACGTTCAATCGCGGGTCGGGCACCAACGCGATGCCGGTATTCGGATCGACGGTCGCAAACGGGTAATTGGCAGCCAAGGCCCCGCCGCCGGTGAGCGCATTGAAGACCGTCGTTTTGCCGACGTTCGGGAGCCCGATCATGCCGCAACAAAGTCCCATAATGTGAGATTCGACGTTTCGGAAGTTTCCTTCGTCAAACTTGAACGCTCAACGGAAGGAATCTTTCACGACCCGCCGCCCTCCTTTCCTTCCCGCACGTTGAACCGGTTCATCGCTGCTGCCGCACCTCTATGGAGCACCCACTCCAAGGCATCCACCGCCCGCTCAAGACAGGGCTCGAACACGCGCATCTCGTCCGCGGTAACCGGCTCCAACACATAGTCGGCGGGGGTTTGGCCGGGCGCCGGACGGCCGATTCCGATTTTGACCCGCACGAACCCGGACGTGCCAAGCGCCTCGATCACGGATCGTACACCGTTGTGGCCTCCGTGCCCTCCCCCGGATTTGACACGGAGTCGCCCGGGCTCCAGGTCGAGATCATCGTGAATGACAATGAGATCGTCGGGCGTCAAATTGAGTTCTCGCAGGAGGCCTTTGAGGGGAGGTCCTGTGACGTTCATCCAATCGAGCAAACCGGCCAACGTGACCGGCTCCGATCCGAGCCGTCCGGTTCCGATTCGCGCGGTCCGACGTGGTTGGAGAGAGATCGCCCATCGAACGGCGGCTCGCTCGATCACCCACATGCCGACGTTGTGACGGGTCCGGGCGTAGGCTGGTCCGGGATTGCCCAATCCGACGAGGAGGCGCAACGTTACTTCTTCTTTTCAGCCTCTTTCTTTTCCGCCTTGGGCGCGGCCGCTTCCTTCTTTTCAGCGGTCTTTCCTTCTCCAGTCGCCGCTCCGGCCTTGGCCGCCTCGGCCCCGGCGCCTTCACCGGCCGCCTCTTTGCCCTTCGCGATGACCTCGGGCTCCGCTCCCGCCGCGGCGCCGCTGGTCAGCAGCGCTTCAAGCTTGGCATCGGAGAGGGGCGCTGCTACGCTCACCACCATTTGCTCGGCATCGTCCAACAGTCGAATGCCCTCGCCCACCGTGAGCTCTTTGACGTGAACGCCGCTTCCGATGGTCAAGGCCGATGCGTCGATCTCGATGTGATCCGGCAAGGCCGACGGCAGACATTCGATGTGCAACTCACGCAGATTATGATGCAACACGCCCCCTTCCTTGACGCCGACGGGAGTGCCACCGACGACTTGAATCGGGACCTTGACCCGAATCGGCTTGCTCATCGACACCTCAAAGAGGTCGGCGTGCAGCACGGCTCCGCTCACCGGGTCAAGCTGATAGTCGCGGAGCAGCGCCGTCCGATTGGGATTGGACTTCGCCCCTTCGATGGTCAACGTGATCAACGCCGAACTTCCGGCATGAGACTTCAAAATTTTCATCAACGAGGTCGGACTCACGGACAACAACATGCACTCGCCCTGCCCGTATAACACCGCCGGAATTTTGCCCGCTCGGCGCATGGCCCTCGCCACGCCTTTTCCCGCCCGCTCTCTCACCGTCGCTGCCAGCTCGAACTTCATGATGCTCCTTTACTCCCTTCCCGGCCGAAAACCCCGCTCACAGGGCCTACGCAAAGAGTGAACTGACCGATTCGTCCTCATGGATGCGTCGGATGGCTTCTCCCAGGAGAGGCGCGACCGACAATTGATGAAGCTTGGGGCACACCCGTTCCTTGCCCTGCAACGGAATGGTGTTGGTCGTCACAACCTGAGTGATACAAGAATCCCGCAATCGTTCCAAGGCGGGCCCGGACAACACGGCGTGCGTGCAAGCCGTCCAGACCTCTCTCGCGCCTTGATCGGCGCAGGCCTGCGCGCCCTGCACGATCGTACCGGCCGTGTCGATCATGTCGTCGAGCAAAAGGACGCTTTTGCCCTTCACGTCGCCGATGATGTTCATCACCTGGGCTTGATTCGGCCCCTCTCTGCGCTTGTCGATGATCGCGAGCGTCGCCTGCACCCGTTTGGCAAAAGCCCTCGCCCGCTCCACTCCGCCGGCGTCGGGAGAGACCAGCACCAAATCGTCGATCTTTCGCTTCTGGATGTACTCCAACAACACCGGCATGGCGTAGAGATGGTCTACCGGCACGTTAAAGAATCCCTGGATTTGCCCCGCATGCAGGTCCATCGTCAGCACCCGATCGGCCCCCGCCGTTGTGATCAGGTCGGCAACCAGCTTGGCGGTGATCGGCACACGCGGCTGGTCTTTACGATCCTGGCGGGCGTAACCGAAATAGGGGATGACGGCGGTGATGCGATTCGCCGACGACCGTTTGAGCGCGTCGATGATGATCAACAGCTCCATCAACGAATCGTTGACCGGATGACAACAGGACTGCACGACGAACACGTCCGCGCCGCGTACGTTTTCCTCGATTTTGACCCGAATCTCTCCGTCGCTGAACGAGGAGACCGTCGCCTCTCCGAGCTTCTGCCCCAGATACGCGCAAATTTCCTGGGCGAGCGCGAGGTTGGCGTTGCCGGAGAAAATTTTCAACTCTCTGTTCATGGGGTGTTCCGGAACCGTCCGACCGGAGATCTTTTTCGGAGCCGGGCTTCGTGACTCTTTTTCGTCGTTACACGGCGAGCGCCGGGATTTCCGCGGTCTTTCTACATTTCGCCCGGCGCGCAGGAAAAAGAAAACGCCTGCCGACTCTATCGAAAATCTCCGGCGGCTGTCAACTGACTCCGCGCCGGACGTTTACAGAAGGCAGCGTACCGGACCACGCCCCGTAGTGACGGCAAAGACCTTGTCCCGGGCGTCGACCGGATAGTCGCTCGCGGCTTGCCTGGCCTTGCGCTCATCAGGAAACACGCCGAAGACCGTGGCGCCGCTGCCGGACAGCAGCGCGGCTTCGGCGCCCAGTTCCAGAAGCGTGTGCTTGATGGCTTGCAGAGCAGGATAGGCTTCAAATACCGGCACCTCAAAGTCGTTCTCGGTTTTCTCAAGGACCTGTTCCCATGAAAGTCGCCGTTCCCGCCCGAGTGACGCATGGGCGTCGGAGAGCGGCCGGACGTGGGTGCGGCGGGAAGCCAGTGTTTGATAAGCCCACTTGGTTTCAATCGAGAAACCGGGATAGACGAGCACGACTCCTCGCTCTCCCGCGAGCTGAACGGAGCGAATCTCTTCCCCTCTCCCCGTCACGACGGCGGTGGGAGCGAAAAAAAAGAACGGCACATCGCTTCCCAACGTTTGGCCGACCTGGGCCATGTCGGCCGCCGACCATTGCAAATCCAGCAATCGATTCAAGCCGACGATCGTAGCGGCCGCGTCGCTGCTGCCCCCGCCCAACCCCGCTCCCATCGGAATTCGCTTGGTCAGCACGATCTCGACTCCGACTCTCCGGCGGCAGCGGAGCAACACCGCTTCAGCGGCCCGGTAGACGAGATTGGTTCGATCGGCGGCCAAGGAAGGATCGTCGCAGCGCAATCGGATCTCATCGTGATGTTCATCGAGCCGGAGAGAAACCTCGTCCTCCAACCCGACGGTCTGCATCACCGACCAGAGGTTGTGAAATCCATCGACGCGGCGATCGAGTATGCGAAGGACCAGGTTCACTTTGGCCGGAGCCGAAACAGTCACCGCGTGAGAAGGAGCCTGGTTTGATGCGGGGAGAGGCTTAGTCACGGCCTCCTTTTATAGCATACTTCTCCAGTCGATAGCGGAATGATCTGGTGTTGAGGCGAAGGAGCCGGGCCGCCTTTTTCTTGACCCATTTCGATCGCTCGAGCGCTTTCAACAGCAAATCTCTTTCGATGCGGTTGACGAGCCCTTCGAGATCCACCCCCTCATCCGTCAATTCAAGAGGGACAAGCTGTTGCGGTTCCGGTGCGACGGGCCGATGGAGCCACCCCCGCACCTCCGCGTCGGTCACCGTCTCCCCCTTCGAAAAGGCGACCACCCGCTCGATCAGATTCTCCAGCTCGCGGACGTTGCCCCTCCATTCGTGTTCCAACAGCACGCGCATGGCGTCCGGGCTCAACGTTGGAACCGGCTTTCCGCTTTCCTTGGAGAACCGCTCAAGAAAATGGTCAACCAACAAGGGAATGTCGCCGGTCCGCATCCGCAACGGCGGGAGCCGAATCGGGATGACATCTAACCGATAATAGAGATCCTGCCGAAACGAACCGTCGGCGACCGCCTTTTCAAGATCCTTGTTCGTCGCGGCGACGATCCGGACGTCGACTTTGACGTCCTGATGCCCCCCCACTCGCCTGAACTCGCGCTCCTGAATGACCCGCAGCAGCTTCACTTGAATCGACGGAGGCGTATCACCGATCTCGTCGAGGAAAATCGTCCCGCCGTTGGCCACTTCGAAGAGGCCGGCTTTGTTGGAGACGGCGCCGGTGAATGAACCCTTCATGTGACCGAACAATTCGCTCTCCAACAACGTCTCCGGCACGGCGCTGCAGTTGACGGCCACGAACGGCATGGCGCTCCTGGCGCTGTTATAGTGAATCGCCCGTGCGACCAATTCTTTCCCGGTTCCGCTCTCGCCGCAGATCAAGACGTTGCTCCTTGAATCGGCCACCTTGCGAACGACGTCGAAGACTTTCTGCATCGCCTCGCTTTGCCCCACCAGTTGGGAAAAGGAAAACCGGCCCGCGATTTCGCGCTTGAGCAACATGTTCTCGGTCGTCAACCGCCGCTTCTCCAACGCGTTGCGGACGATCAGTTGCACCTCGTCGATCTGGAACGGTTTGGTCAGATAATCGTACGCACCCTGCTTCATGGCCTCGACCGCCGATTCGGCAGACGCGAACGCCGTAATCACCAACACGACCGTCTCTGGGGCGGCCGACTTGGCGGCTTTCAAGACCTCCATGCCGTCGATTTTTGGCATCCGCAGATCGGTAATCACCAGATCGAAAATTTCCTTGTTCAAGATTTCCAAGGCCTGTTCGCCGTCGGCCACGCTGATGACGGTGTAGCCGGTCCGTTTGAGCATGATGCTCAACACGTCCCGCAAGCTTTCTTCATCGTCGACGACTAGGATCTTTTCCACGGCTCTCGCCCCTCGTGCCATAATCGCACCCCGGCGCCGGCCGGATGCGGCAAACAGACGACAAAACGGGTTCCCTCGTTTTCTCGGCTTTCTACCTTGATCCATCCCCCGTGCAAATCGACGATGCGATGCACGGCTGCCAGTCCCAATCCCGACCCATGGCTTTTGGTCGTAAAGAACGGCAAAAAGATCTTGTCCAGGTTCTTTTTGGGAATCCCTCCTCCGGAGTCTTGAAACGAGATTTCCACGACGTCCGCCCTTCGACCGCCGACGTCCACCTTCCGGCGCCCGGTGGCGATCACGAGTCGTCCGCCGTGCGGCATGGCGTCAAACGCGTTGACGGCGAGGTTCCAGAACACCTGTTTCATTTGATCTTGATCGATTTGCACCGTCAGGGCTTCGCCGCTGAAGAAGGTCTCGATGCTGACGTTCGTTCTCCCACGCGCCTCATGTTGGACCAGATCGACCGTCTCGGCAAGGACTTTGTTCATATCCGCCTCTTTCAAATTCAGCGCCGGCGGTCTCGCGTATTGGAGAAATTCCGTGATGATGGCATCCAGCCTGGTGGCCTCGCGAATGGCGATGTCCATCAACCGCCGGCTGGTTTCATCAGCGGGAGCGTCGTTTCGCAACATTTGCATGGCACCGGCAAGTGCGCCGAGGGGGTTTCTGATCTCATGCGCCATACCCGCCGACATCTCGCCGAGGGTCGCCAGCCACTCTTTCCGCTTCATTTCATCTTCCAAGTCGCGAATTTGCGTCAGGTCCTTGAAGACGCCGACCAAACCCGTTTGTTCCCCTTGTTCCTGGAGCGGCGCGAGCGTCATCCCCAGGACCAGCCGGTTGCCGTCCGCCCGTTTACATTCCACTTCCAATCGTTGATGGACATCGAGCATGGGGGAATCATGATCCTGCCCATGATCCTGCCGTTGAGAAGGACGCCAATTGAACACGTCGGTCCAGGGTTTCCCATACACTTGATCGAACGTGTAGCCGGTCGCTTCTTGGGCCGCGGGATTGAACGACGTAATGCGACCGCGTTCATCGGTCGTGAACACACCGCTGCTGATGCTTTGGACGATGGACTCGTGGAACGCCCGCAACCGGCTCAGTCCCCGCTCTTTCTCGCGCAGCGACCGATCGGCTTGCTGCAGTTGGTCCGCCAACGCTCCGCTCAGAAACCCGACGACCAGAAACGCGAGCCCATGAACACCGAAGGTCTGGAGAGACTCGGCCGCGCTTAGACGAGCCTGCGGCAACCAGCCCCAGGATTCGGCAAATCCATAGAGTTGAACGTTCGTCAACATGCCGAAGAGGATGCTGCAGAGACTTGCGGTGAACAGCCCGGCGTGCCGCCGCGGAACGAGGCTGGCCACCGCTACGCTGATGACATACAGCACCGCAAAGGGGCTTTCGACTCCTCCCGTTCTCGCGATCAAGATCGTTTCCAGCAGCAGATCGACGGCGATTTGGACCCACGCCAACCGGGCCATCGCTTCGAGGCCCGAGAGTTTTCGCATCGCGACTACGTAGACGATGGTCGCCGCGTAGGTAAAGACGATCAGCGCGTAAAAGGTCTGAGCCTGCTCTCCCCTCGTGACATGAAAGGTCAGAGAGAGTCCCAAGAGGAGGGTCACCAACACCAGGCGCAGCCCCATCAGCCAGTAAATTCTCGCCCTGATGTCTCTCATGGCGCGACCGGCCCGCGAGAGCCTGCCCGGCCTTCCTCGTCGGGCAACCCGTATTCTTCATTAAAGCTACATGCGCAGGAAATTCTTGAGAAGCGGAGAGGGTATCGGACTGAAGACCCGTCGGCCGAAACTGTCACGAATCTTGTCAAGAACGGACAACTTCCTTCTCCTTCGTAAAGCATCGAGTCGAGCAGTCCGCCCTCGCGCCCGGCCCATTTTTCCGGCTCACTTCCCTATCCGATGGCGGATGCCATCGTAAAGATGGGCAGATACATGGCGACCACGATGAACCCCACCGTGACTCCCAGAAACACCATCATCATCGGCTCCAACAGCGCCGTCAGGTTGGCCACGGCTTCGTCCACTTCGTCTTCGTAAAAATCGGCGATTTTCCCTAGCATATTATCCAGGGCCCCCGTCGATTCGCCGACCGCGATCATGTGCGTCACCATTT
>JAIWOH010000175.1 GCA_020216985.1 Nitrospira sp. | reverse complement strand
TGGGAAACGTCCCGCTCTTGGCGAGCGGATCGGCGATCGTCTTTCCACCGCTGATGCTGACTTTTGCCTCCAAAAGCGCACCTTCGACGACCTTGTTCCCGGCCGTCTTCGCACAAATCGTGAGCGCCTCCAGCAAGGGTACCCCGCTGGACAGCAACGTCCCCAGAGTTCGCGTGAACTTGGCCACGGACGCCTTGAGGATGAGGCTGCCGAAGATCGGCAATTTCAGCAACGACTTATCGATCACCAACCGTCCTTGAGCGGTCGCATAGTACTTTTTGACCGCGACGACGACGCCGATGATCGCGGCCACGATCACGTACCAACTGGCCTGCACGAAGTTGCTCATGTCGATCACGAGCTGCGTCGGCCCTGGCAGCGCCATGGTCCCGCCGGACATTTCTTTGAACATTTTCTCAAAAACGGGGATCACCCAAATCATGAGGACGGTGATGACGATGATGGCGATGCCGATGATCGCCGAGGGGTAGACCATCGCGCTCTTGATTTGTCCTTTCAATTTCATGGCCTTTTCAATGTGCTTGGACAGGCGGCTCATGATCGTGTCCAACAATCCGCCGACCTCACCGGCATGCACCATGTTCACGTACAAATCATCGAAAATCTTGGGGTGTTTGCGGAGCGAATCCGAGAAGGTGGACCCCGATTCGACGTCGGTTTTGATTTCACCGACGGCCTTTTTCAGCACGGCGTTCTCCGACTGGGTCGCCAGGATGTCCAGGCACTGAACCAAGGGAAGACCGGCGTTGATCATCGTGCCGAACTGACGAGTGAAGACGACCAGGTCCTTCTCACTGACCCCGCCTCTGATACTGAAAGAAAACGCCGCCTTGCCCGCTTTCTCCTGAAGGCTCGTGACGACGACGCTCTGTTTGCGGAGAATTTCAACCGCTTCGTCGCGTGTCTTCGCGACAAGCTCTCCCTTTCTAACCGCTCCGGATTTGGTTCGTCCGACGTATGCAAAAGTGGCCATGGTCTTGTTCGTCCTTCTTGCCCCACTTGCTTACTAAGGGGCTTGCGCCGCGCACGCGGAAACGATTCGCCTGCGGAAAGTCTACTGGGAGGCCGAAAACCTGTCAAAATAATTACATTATTTTCCGGATGAGGAGCGACCATCGGAAAACGTGATCGCTCATCTGGGCAAGCTGGGCAGGTTGCTGTTGCGATAGCCCCGTTGCAGGTATTGAAAGCCGGAAATTAAAGTAAACGCGACCATGACCGCCATGAGCGGAGTAAGAATAGACAGGCTCTTGCCAAGCCACGTGAGAAGAACCGTCAAGAACAGGTACGTCAACTGCAGCGCCGTCGTTCCCTTTCCCCACATCGTCGGCGTGACGTCGAGCTGGGCCGCCGTCAGGTGGGCCACGGCCGTGCCGAGGAGAAGAATCGCATCGCGACTCACGACCAAAATCACCAACCACGACGGAACGAGATGCAACCAGGCAAGAGAGAGAAATCCCGACGTCAAGAGCAATTTATCGGCGAGAGGATCAAGAAACATTCCCAGCCTGGTTTGCTGATTCCACCTGCGGGCGATCAAGCCGTCGACGGCGTCCGTGAGGCCGGCAAGCAGGAGCGCTACAAGAGCAAGCCCGTATTCGCCGTATGTCATGCAGCCGATATAAACGGGAATCAGCAGAATGCGGAGAATCGTCAGACTGTTGGGAATGTTCATGGAAAATGATCGGGCGCCATCTTAGTAACCGCCATCCGGCTTGTCAACGAAGTTGCAGTCGGCGAACGACGTTTCTATAATGAATTAACGCGTCTTTCATAATGCGGGTGCGGTGCGTCTTGGGGAGGAAGCATGAGTACATTGCCGTTGCTTTTCAGAAAAGAAGGGCTTGTCGAAAAACACCAGATCGAGGGGGTCGATCCTAGCGATCGTTATTTTAATCGTGCCATCCTCGTTCATCGTTCTTCCTCGGGCTATACGGCCAAAGTCACCTACGAAGCCCTCACCGTCGAAAGCGGCTCTCATTCCACCATCGCTGCGGCGGTCAAGGAAGTGGTTCAAAAACTCCAGGAGTTCGGCTTTACGCAAATGCGGACCAGGGTCAACTTCAAAGGAGCGCGCTACCTGGCCGAGAAGGAAACGTGGGTCGAGTACGCCGATCAGCCCGAGACTCCACGCATGCGTTCCTGACACACAAGATCGTGTATCGCAGGGCGAAACGCCTTAATCTTCTCGTTTTTCCGGGTGGGATGTACCCGATTCGACAACAGCACCACTTCCAGCTCGCCGACGGGATCGATCCAGATCGACGTCCCCGTGTAGCCCAGATGTCCGAACGATCGTCGCGAGAAATGGCGTCCCGAAGAGGAAGGAACCGACGGCGTCTCCCATCCCAAGGCCCAGGTCGAGGCGGCTCCCTCGTTCGGCGGCCGAACGAATTCCCGCACGACGTCCCGGTTAAGGAGCGACGGTCTCCCATGATAGGCGGACAGCCAGGCTCCTGAAACGGCGAGCACGGCCTCCGCCGTTCCAAACAGACCGGCATGGCCCGCAACACCGCCAAGCGCCGCGGCGTTTTCATCGTGCACCTCACCGATGAGCAAACGCTTTCTCCAATCGTCCCATTCGGTGGAAGCCATTCGCCCGATCAGCGACGCCAAACGCCTCTTTCCCTCTTGGTCGGTCGGCAGGTAGTGCAACGGCCCGGCCCCCGTCGGTTCCACAATACGCTGCCCCACGTACTTATCCAGCCGCGTCTTTCCCATTCGCTCGACCGCCATCCCCAGCAACATGAAGCCCAAATCGCTATAGAGGCTTCTGCTGCCTCTTTCATAGAGAAGGGGTTCCCGGCCGATCCATTCGAGCACCTGCGCCTTGGCTCGTGATTGTTCCTGCTCCGATGCGGGAAGGACCGCCTGCGGACTCAACCGTTCATAGAATCCTCTCCAGCCCGGGAGACCAGAACTGTGAGTCAGCAAATGCCGAAGCGTCGCCGATCCCACCGCCGCGCCTGCCAGTTCCGGCAACAACGATTCGATGGAATCGTCAAGCCGGCATCGCCCCTCTTGCACCAACAACGCCAGCGCGGTGACGGTCGCCAACGGTTTAGTCAGAGAGGCCAGATCATAGATCGTCGAGGGGGTCACGGCGCCGCCCGGAGGCTGGGAGGACAGACGTCCGGCCGTTATCAGCCAGGTGTCCGTCACGCCGCGGCGAACGGCAAGCACCGCGCCAGGGAACACGCCGTCCGCCACGGCCTGTTCCAACGCCGCGCGGAGGGACAGGGGAACCGACATGATCGCACGCCCATCGGATCGTTCAATGGCCGCCCATGGAAAGGAGACCGCGCCCGTTCAGCGAGCGGAGCTGGAATCGCCCTGGAGCTTGACGTCGGAGACCATCTCATGATCGTGGTAGGCCTCGCTCGCCTCGATATCCAGCATCCGTTCGAACGTGTGAAGCGTGGCGCGCATCCGTTCCACCATCAACAACCGCTGCTTCTGTAAGAGAGCCAGCTCCCGCTGCGTATCGGCCAACTCGACGCGCGCCTGCCTGAACAGCTCTTCGGCCTTCAGCTCCGCCTCTTTCACGATCAATTCGGCGTCGCGCTGGGCGTTTCTCTTGACGTCGTCGGCCAGCGACTGCGCCGACATCAACGTGTTCGACAATGTCGCTTCCGCCCGTTTCAACTCCGTCACCTGCTGCTCCAGCGACGCAAGGCGTTCGCGCAACCCCGCGTTGTCCCGATTCAACGATTCCACGGTGCGCGCCACCTCCTCCAGAAACCGATTCACCTCTTCCTGATCGTATCCCCGGAACTTCACGCGAAAGGCCATCTGCTGGATATCGAGCGGTGTGATGTTCATGGCATCCCCCCTGTTGAATCAATTCATTCGTAACGCCAAATCCTTCAGCGACTGCACCACCGCGTATTGCAAGAACGTAATGGCTAGAATGGCGACCAAAGGAGAGAGGTCCACTCCCACCCCCATTCTCCAGCCGATCCGACGGCGAATCGGCGACAGCACCGGCTCCGTCGCCCGATCGAGGAACTGAACGATCGGATTCCACGGATCGGGATTCACCCAGGAGATAAGCGCCCGCGCGATGATGATCCACATGTACAGCCACAGGGCGTAATCGAGCACCGTGGCGATTCCCAACAGCACGTTTCCCACGATGAACATCAGCCTCCCAGCTCCTGCGACCGCTTCGCGGCGGCTTCGACGGCATCGGTCAACGCCGCCCGCACTCCGGCTCGTTCCAGGCAATGCAGCCCGACGATCGTGGTGCCGCCCGGCGACGCGACTCGGTCCTTCAAAGACGCGGGATGTTCTTTCGTCTCCAAGACCATGCGGGCCGCGCCCAGCACGGTTTGCGCGGCCAGCAGGGCGGCCACGTCCCGGGGCAACCCCATCTTCACACCCCCGTCCGTCAACGCTTCGATGACAAGAAACACGTAGCCCGGCCCGCTGCCGCTCAGACCGGTGACGGCGTCCATCAATCGCTCTTCAACCAAGACGACTCTCCCGACCGCCTCGAACAGCCGTCTCGAGAGGTCCGCGTCGCGCTCCTGGACACCCGGCCCGAACGCCAACGCCGTCATCCCTTCCCTCACCAATGCCGGCGTGTTCGGCATGGCCCGAATCACACGGGTTCGCGCCCCGCAGCAGTCTAGAATCCGGCCGGTGGACAGGCCGGCCACCACGGAAACCACCAGCGAATCGGCGAGCGCGCCTGCGAGGTCCCGCAGGACGTTGCCCGCCACCTGCGGCTTGATCGCCAGGACAACCAGATCGCCCCACGCAACCAGCTCCCGATTGAATTCATGAACCTGAATTCCGAATTGCCGTTTGAGGCGCTCGCGCCGATCCGCGTCGGGATCGGCCGCTCGAATGCGATCCGGCCCGCACAGGCCGGCGGACAACAGTCCGCCAATCAACGCCTCGGCCATCCGCCCCCCGCCGACAAACGCCACGTTGCGTTCGCTCATCAGGCTAGACATGGCGGGCCCCAAAAATAGCGGAACCGATGCGAACAAGCGTCGCGCCTTCCTCGATAGCGACGCGGTAATCGTTCGACATCCCCATGGACAGCTCTTCCATCGCAACGCCGGGAATCTTTCGGGCGGCGACGGCCTCTCCCAGCGCACGGAGCTTTCGAAAATAGACCCTGGCCGCTTCCGCTTCCTGAGTCGGAGGGGGGATGGTCATCAACCCCCTAATACGGACGTGCGACAATCCCGCAATGGCCGGAATCGCCGATTCAAGGCCGTCGGGATGGAAACCGGCCTTGGACGATTCCCCGCCGACGTTGACTTCCAACAGTACGTCCTGCACGCAACCGGACTCCGCGGCGCGCCGATCGATTTCTTGCGCCAACTCCAGACTATCGACGGAATGAATCAAATCGAACAGTCCAATGATCGATCGGACCTTCCGACGCTGAAGCTGCCCGATAAAGTGCCACCGAACCGGTTCTCCGGCCAGCGCCGCAATTTTGGGAACCGCCTCCTGCACTCTGTTTTCTCCCAGCACCGACAATCCCGCCTCGATTCCCTCGCGAATGCGATCGACCGTCACCGTCTTGGTGGCTGCCACGAGTTTGACGTCGCCGGGAGACCGTCCCGCCCGCTCCGCCGCCGTCCGGATCGCTGACAAGACCGAATGAACCCGCTGAGCGATCGTCTCGGAACCGGAAGACTCCATCGTAGAAAACGCGCCTTCAAAAACGGCGGCCGTCCGTCGCCGCACGCCTCGCGTATTGTAACGGAAGCGCGCGACGATTGGCAGACGCTCCTTTGCTTCCTTGCCGCGGAGCGAGACCGATGGCGCTCACCATGGTTCCGACGATCTTCCCGTCGCGCCGATAGGAGAAAAACAGATCCTCGTGACAGATCGTGCACAGGTTGACGGAGGAGACGGCATCCGGCCGCACGCCGACGGCCAGCGCCTGTTGTCTGACGAGCGACTTGAGATCCAGATAGCCCTTCTTTCCTCCTCGACGGACACGCACGACCTGTTCGGGTCGGGAGCAGGCTCGGTAGACTCCTTCCAACACCGGCTCGTCAACCTCGTAACAACAGCCTCCCGCGGACGGACCGATGCCGATCCGCAGATGTTCCGGCTCGGTTCCGAAACGCGCCGCCATGACGCTCACCGTCCTCTCCACGATGCCGGCGACCGCGCCGCGCCATCCTGCGTGCACGGCCGCCACGACATTCCGACGGGTGTCATGCATCAATACCGGCACGCAATCCGCCGTCCGCACCGCCACCATGATTCCGGGTTGATCCGTGATCAACGCGTCCCATCCGGCCGGAAACCGGTCATCCGCGGTCACGGGCCGATCCACCACCAACGCATCGGTCCCGTGGACTTGCCTGACGGACAAGAGCCATGAAGAACGGACGCCTGCCGCGGATTGCGGCACAAAGACGGGAGTGCCGACTTCCACATGGAGCCCCTCCGAAGATCGGCGAGTTCCGAAAAAGTGCCGCACTTCGCTCCCCGCCGGCGAAAAGGCCGGAATCGTGATGGTGTCGGTGCCGCCCATGTCTCACTCCCGAGGACGAAACATCGTCAGATCATCCCCGCTCAATCGACCTGTTTTCGGAGAAAGGTCGGCACGTCCCATTCGTCCTCCGTTCCTAGGGTCACTCGATCGATGGATTCCCGGGCGTCGTGCATTCGCCTCAAAAACGTCGGCCGGTCGAGATTGACCGTCGCTCGATCGACCGATGCGGCCGCTCCGACGCCGGTCAGGACCGGGGCGGCAGGCTTCGGGGCGGGGCGCGCCGGTTTCCGATCCATGCCGCTCGCCGGCAGCGGCGAATCGGCTTCCGGCTCGAACCCGGTGGCGATGACGGTCACGATCAAATCCTCGCCCATATCGGGATTGATGACCTGCCCGACGATGATGTTGGCTTCCGGATCGGCCGTCTGCTGAATGATGGACGCCGCCTCCTCGATTTCGTGAAGCGACATGCTGGGTCCCCCCGTAATGTTCAACAGAACCCCGCGCGCGCCTTCCACACTGCCTTCCTCGAGCAACGGGCTGCAAATGGCCTTTTGCGCCGCTTCAATCGCCCGATTCGGCCCGCGCGAGACCCCCATCCCCATCACCGCCCGCCCGGTATGCGACATCACGGTCCGCACGTCGGCGAAATCCACGTTGACGAGTCCCGTCGTCGTGATCACATCGGCGATCCCTTGAATAGCCTGCCGCAACACGTCGTCGGCCACCTTGAAGGCGTCGAGCAACGGAGTCGATTTATCGACGATGCCCAGCAGCCGCTGATTCGGAATCACCAGCAAGGTATCGACGTGCCGCCGCAGATCCCGGATGCCTTCCTCCGCGTGTTTCTGCCGCCGTTGCCCTTCATATTGAAACGGCTTCGTCACCACGCCCACCGTAAGGATCCCCAATTCGCGGGCGATGCTCGCCACGATCGGAGCCGCTCCCGTGCCGGTTCCCCCGCCCATGCCCGCCGTCACGAAGACCATATCCGCCCCTTCGAGACACTCGCGAATCTGCTCGCGGCTCTCCAGCGCCGCCTCTTTGCCGATTTCCGGCTTCGCTCCCGCACCCAACCCTCGCGTCCGCTCCGGCCCCAGTTGGATTTTGAACGGCGCCAGCGAGCGGTCGAGCGCCTGAAGATCCGTGTTGCCCGCGATAAAATCCACCCGGGACAAGCCGGCCGTGATCATGGTATTGACCGCGTTGCATCCGGCTCCGCCGATTCCGATCACCTTGATACGAACCGGCGAGAGCACACTTTCTTGTAAGGAAAACATCACGCCACCTCCTCGCCTTTCCCCACGCCGCCGCGGCTTCGCGCGCGCGAAGGTTTAAGTTAAAACACCTCCAACATCCGCTTCGTCCACCCGACCATTTTGGACCATGCTCCGCCGTTGCGCAGCCCCACCGACTCCGACTCGTCGGCATGCCGCCTGGCATGCAGCAACAACCCGACCCCCGTCGCATAGCCAGGGTGACTGACGATGTCCCGAAGTCCCCCCACTCCGGAGGGTCCGCCGCGACGAGCCGGCAAATTGAGCACTTTTTCCGCCGCGTCCGGCATGCCTTCCAAGAGAGACGTGCCGCCCGTCAGCACGACGCCGGCTCCCAGCATCCCTTCGTAGCCGGCGCGCGCGATTTCTCTTCGCACCAGCTCGAACATTTCTTCGACCCGCGGCTCGATGATCTCGGCGATGTCCCGACGCGAGAAGATGCGCGGCGGACGATCGCCGACCGACGGCACCTCGACGGCTTGGCTTCCCGGAACCAACTCCACCCTGGCCATCCCGTGCTGTACCTTGATCTTTTCCGCTTCAGTTTGCGACGTCATCAGACCGATCGCCAAATCCTTGGTCAGATTTTGCCCGCCGATGGGCAACACGGCAGAATGCCGGATGCTGCCGTCGAGGAAAATGGCCAGATCCGTCGTCCCGCCGCCGAGATCAATCATCGCGACGCCCAATTCCCGTTCTTCCTGGCTCAACACCGCCTCGCTGGACGCCAGCGGCTGAAGGATGATGTCCACCACGTCGAGCCCGGCTCGATTGACGCTCTTGATGATGTTTTGCGCCGACGTCACGGCGCCCGTGATCACGTGCACGTTGACCTCAAGCCGGTGGCCCGACAACCCCAGCGGCTCGCGAACGCCCTCTTGGCCGTCCACCATGAACTCGCGCGGAAGCACGTGCAGGATGCGGCGATCGTGCGGAATGACGGCCAACGTGCGCGCGCTCTCGATCGCCCGGTTGATATCTTCCCGCGTGACCTCAGCACGCTTCAACACGACGACGCCCTTACAATTCTCGGCCGAAATGTGGCTCCCCGCGATGCCGGTGTACACAGAATTGATCTGCACCGCCGCCATCAATTCCGCCTCCTCCACCGCCTTCTTGATCGATTCGACCGTGCTCTCGATGTCGACGACGACCCCTTTTCGCAACCCGCGTGACGGACTCGATCCGACGCCGATCACGTTCAACGCGCCGGTCTCGGCCAACTCCGCCACGATCGCGCAGATTTTGGTCGTCCCGATATCAAGTCCGACGAGGATTTGATCCCGCTTCGGCATCGCGATCACCCCCTTTCCCGCACAACCACTCGATTCTCGTACCGAAGGTCCACGTCGTTGACGTCGTCGCCGTACCCATCGATCGCGTCCAACTCCCGTACCGCCTGCTTGACTTGGCGAAATCGATCCCATTGATCTTCGACACCTTCTTCGTCGAAATGAAACCGCGCGCTTCCGACCGATACGATGAGATTGGCAGGATCCGCCACGTTCACCCGTACCGGCCCTTCATAGGTTTGCCTCACGATTTTCGCCAGCTCGATTCCGGACAGAATCGCCCGCCGCACGTCCTCATCGCCCCGCAGCAATCCCTTGCGATCGACTCCCGACAGAAACGGCAACGACTCCTCGTCGTTCTGTAAAAGAGGCTTCAGCACATGGCCTTCTTCGTCGACCAAAACGGTCTCCTTTCCGGTCGAAACCACCGCTCCCGGAACTCGTTCCACCACGGCGATGCGCAGTTCGTTGAGAGGCATACGCTCCACCGTCACACGCTTGATCCAGGGATGGGACTCCACCCGGCTCTTGATATCGGCCGTTGAAACACGGTGGAGCGGGGTCCGAGGTTCGAGCTTCACGAGGTCGATGATCTCCCGGCGATCGATCCGGCGCAGCCCCTCCACCGTCACCTCTTTGATTTCAAGCAATCGGTCGAGGAGCGGCCCGGCGTGCCGGACGGTCATCGCGATCGTCCAACCGATCAGCGCGACGCCGACGACCACGCCGACCCATCGTGTCAACACGCGTGTCAACACGACCAGCTTGGCCATTATCCCGGGGGGGTTGGCTTCCACGTTCTGATTTGCGCCGTCCGCCGCCCGCGGGCATTTCCACTGGTTTTTTCTCGGCTGTTGCTGAATGGATCGCCGGTGTTTGCGAAACAGCCTCATGATCCCACCGCCACCCTTCCTTTTGCCTGCGCCGGCGAAGCGACT
>JAIWOH010000174.1 GCA_020216985.1 Nitrospira sp. | reverse complement strand
CGATCGAGCGCCGATTGCAAAATGCGCTCGACCAATCGGTCGTAATCGATCCCCGCTTTCGCCGCCGCCATCGGTAACAGACTCGTTTCCGTCATACCGGGAACGGTGTTGATTTCCAAAACGTACGGACGACCCCGCGGCGTCACTCGAAAATCAACGCGCGCCGCCCCCTCGCAGCCCAGGACGGCGAACGTTCGTCGCCCCAGATCCGTCACGCGTTTCGACACTCTCTCCGGCAAAGGAGCCGGGCACCGATACGTCGTTTTCCCTTTCTGATACTTCGCCGTAAAGTCATAAAACCCGCCTGGCGCCACGATTTCGACGGCCGGAAGAGCCTCGATCCTCCCTCCTGATCCGCCGAGCACCGCCACCGTGATTTCACGTCCGGGTATGAATGCTTCGACCACGGCCTCGTCGTCATATTGGTGCGCCACCGCAAGGGCGTTTTTCCAATCGGCTGGCCTGCGCACGATGGTCACCCCGATCGTGGAGCCCTGCGAGGCCGGCTTGACGACGACAGGCAACTTCAGCTTCGCGTTCTTCAGAATTTTCGACAACGACGAACCTTCGCCTCGTCTGACGACCGCTCCGGGCGGAACCGGAACGCCGTGCGCGGCCAGCAACGTCTTAGTCACGACTTTGTTCATCCCCATGGCGCTGGCCAGAACCCCCGAACCGGTGTAAGGAATCCCGATCGTCTCCAGAAATCCTTGAATCGTGCCGTCCTCGCCTCCCCGTCCGTGCAACGCCAGAAATGCGACGCCGATCTTTCGCTCCTTCAAATCGTGAAGCAGCCGATCACCCACGTCGATGGACACGGCGTCGTATCCCAGACGAAGCAACGACTGATGGACGGCCTGTCCGGTCTTGAGCGAAATGTCCCGCTCGGAGGACCATCCGCCCATCAACACCCCGATTCGCGCATCCGTCAATTGTCTCGTTTGCTTCATCGCCCGCTCACGGATCAGCCCTTTCATGGAGAGACTCCATTGAGGGGCTCCGTTAGAGACTCCATAACCTCGGCCCTCTTGCCCGTCGTCTTCGTCCCGCTCACCGCTAGGCTTGTCCCACCAACTTGAGTTCCAATTCCAGCCTCACGCCGGTCTTTCGCCGGACTTCCCCCCGAACTTTTCGAATCAACGCCAGCACGTCCTTGGCACTCGCGTTTCCACGGTTGACGATAAAGTTGGCGTGTTTGGTGGAGACTTCAGCGTCTCCGATGTGAATTCCCTTGAGCCCCGCCGCCTCGACGACTCGGCCGGCCGAGTCGTCGGGCGGATTCTTGAAGACGCACCCGGCGCTCGGCAGAGTCAACGGCTGGGTCTCCCGGCGATAGCGCAGATAGTCCTTGACCGTCCGTTCAAGTTCCGATCGGACGCCGGGCGCCAGTTGGAGCCACACTCCCGCCACGACCCCGGCCGGGAGTTTCGCCCGCCGATAGCCGAAGACGATCGCCCGACCTTCGCGTTCCTTCACCGCCCCCGTCGGCGTTACGATTCTGACCGCCTTGACCACGTCTTTCATTTCTCCAAGCTTGGTGCCAGCATTCATGACCACGCACCCTCCCACGGTCCCGGGAATGCCGGCCGCCCATTCCAATCCCTTGAGCGACCGGCGAATGGCGTAGCCGATAAGGGTCGGCATACCCACTCCGGCCTCGGCGTACAGCACCGATCCCGGCTCTTCCTTGATCGTTCGCAACCTTGCAAGACTGACCACCACCCCGCGAATTCCTTTGTCGCGAACAAGGAGATTGGTTCCGCCCAATACGAAAACAGGCACGTTCCGTTCATGGCTCTGCCTGACGACGCGAACGAGATCCTCCAGATCGGCCGGTTCGACCAGGGCGTCGGCCGGCCCGCCGATCCGAAACGACGTGTAGTCGCTCAATGGAACGTCGAATCGAACCTCTCCTTTCAGACCGGCGGTCGCCGCCCGCAGATCCGCAGCCCGGAGGCGCCGACGCCGTCGATCCACTGCCTCACTCCCCTTCACGACTCCATATCCATATCGCAACCGCCGCCTGAACGTGATGAATCATGCGCCGCACTTCGGCTACGGCGTCGCGGCCAATCGCGCCAGGATCTCCATCCCCGCTTTCCAAATGTCGCCCGCGCCGAGCGTCAAGACCATGTCGCCTTGCCGGAGGTGCGGCACGACCTGCTCCGGCAACAGGTCTTTCCTCTCTACAAAAACCACCGACGGATGACCGGCGGCCGCGACGGCCTCGGCCAAATTCCTGCCCGACGTCCCCGGTATCGGTTGCTCACCGGCCGCATAGATCTCCGTCACGAACAAGGAATCGGCCTGATCAAACGCATGGAGAAACTCTTCAAAACAGTCGCGCGTGCGGGAATACCGATGGGGCTGAAAGAGCACGACCACTCGCCGATTCCATCCCTGTTTTGCGGCCGCCAAGGTCGCTCGAATTTCCGTGGGATGATGCCCGTAATCATCGACGACCGTGACGCCGCCGGCCTCGCCGCGACGATGAAACCGCCGTTCGACGCCGCTGAACGCCGCGAGCCCTTTGCGGATGAGATCGACGGGAACCTCCAATTCGATCCCGATGGCGATCGCCGCCAACGCGTTCGAAACGTTGTGGATGCCCGGCACGGCCAGCCGGAAGGGACCGAGGTTCGTTCCCCGAAAATAGGCCCGGAATTCCGACCCCCATTGTTTGAGCGAGACGTCCGTCGCCTTAAAATCCGACACGATGCCCTCGCCCTCCCCAAGACCGTAGGTGTAGTAACGTTTGACGACACGGGGCAACAACGAGCGAAGGCGCTCGTCGTCGGCGCATAAGACCGCCGACCCGTAGAACGGCACCTTGTTGATGAATTCCATGAAACTGTCGGCGAGACGCTCCATCGACCCGTAGTGGTCGAGATGTTCGCGATCGAGATTGGTGACCGCGACGATGGTCGGCGAAAGACGGAGAAACGATCCGTCGCTTTCGTCGGCCTCGGCCACCAGCAGATCGCTTCGGCCGAGTCTGGCGTGACTGCCCAACGCGTTGACCTTGCCGCCGATCACCATCGTCGGATCAAGTCCCCCCTGGGCCAGCACGTTGGCCACCATCGAGGTCGTCGTCGTCTTTCCGTGGGCTCCCGCGATCGCGATGCCGAACTTCAGGCGCATCAGCTCCGCAAGCATTTCCGCCCGCGGAATGACCGGAATCTGCCTGCTCTTCGCCGCCTGGACTTCCGGATTCGCCGACGTCACCGCGGAAGACACCACCACCACCTGAGCGGCTCCCACGTTCGACTCGTGATGCCCGATAAAGACCTTCCCGCCGAGTTCTTCCAGCCGTTTCGTCGTCTCGGACACCTGCAAATCCGAACCGGTCACCGTGTATCCCATAGTCAGGAGAACCTCGGCGATGCCGCTCATCCCGGCGCCGCCGATCCCGACGAGATGGATATGCTGGGTCTTTCGAAACCTTGTCATGCGCCTCACCCCTTGTAATCGACCCTCACCGTACGGCGCGGATTCCCGGACCACGGCATCGGACCTTCGCCGCTCAAACAGCCCCGTCGCCATCCTCTGCCCTCCCTGTCAGCGCGTAACATTCGCGCACGATCTCCTCGCCGGCGTCGATCCGCCTCATGGCCCGGCTCTTGGCGCTCATGGCCCCAAGCCGTCCCTGGTCGGACAGAACGTCAACGATCGAGTCACTCAATCGAGATCCGGTCAACTCCGCCTGCGGAATGACGATCGCCCCCCCGGCGGCTTCCATCGCCCGCGCGTTTTTCATCTGATGGTCATAAATAGCCGTCGGGAGCGGGATGAGAATCGCCGGTTTCCCGCAGGCCGTGAGCTCCGCAATCGTCATGGCGCCGGCCCTGGCCACCACGAGGTCGGCGTTCCGTAAGACCTTCGGCATGTCGTACAGAAACGGAGCCACCTCCGCGCGCACGCCGAGTCGGTCATAGCCGTCCCTCACCCGTTGATAATCCGTCTCTCCCGTCTGATGCGTGATGGCCACGTCAGGAACCCGCTTGATCAGAGACGACACTCCTTCCAGAACCGCGTTGTTGATCGCCCTGGCCCCCTGACTTCCACCGAAAATCAAGAGACGAGGCGGCGAGTGGAGGGTGGGGGCGTCGGAAGACCGATCGTCTTGGGATATAAATTCGCGTCGAATCGGCGTGCCGGTCACGCGAACTTTTTCACGGTTGAACCCCTGAGCCGCCGATTCGAACGCCAGAAAAATCCGCTGCGCGAACGGAGCGACGACCTTGTTCGCCATACCGGGATAAGCGTTCGGCTCCACGATGACGCGCGGGGTCCCCCGCAAGAGAGCGGCCACCAGCACAGCCGGACTGGTGTAGCCTCCGACCCCGATCACGAGATCCGCCCCGTGCCGTTTCAAAATGGCGTGGGCTTGCCACAAGCCGATCGGAAGGGACAGCAATCCCTTCAAAATCTCGAGCGGCCCTTTCCCCATCACCGGTTTCGCCGTAATGAGCGCCAACTCGAACCCTTCATGAGCCAATACCTTGGCTTCAATGCCGCGTTTCGTTCCGACGAACAAGATCTTGTTCGTAGCATCGCGGCGGAGAAATTCGCGGGCCAGCGCCACGGCCGGATACAAATGACCTCCGGTCCCGCCTGCGGCGATCACGACAGTCATCGACGTTTCGAGCCCCCTCTCCGCCCCGTGTCCTCTCGCCCGGCCCGGCGATCCCGCGAGATGCTCAGCAGAATTCCGACCCCCGTCATACAAGTCACCAACGACGAACCCCCGTAACTGACGAACGGGAGGGTCAGCCCCTTGGTCGGCAACAACCCCGTCACCACGCAGGCGTTGATCAAGACCTGAACGCCGATGAGCAGCGTAATGCCCATCCCCAGGTACCGGCCGAACGGCATCCTCGCCCGAACCGAGATCTGAAACCCACGGACGACGAACATGGCGAAGAGCGCGATGATGAGCCCCGTGCCGATCAATCCCAGTTCCTCGCCTACCAACGCCAGCACGAAATCCGTATGGGCCTCCGGCAGAAAAAACAATTTCTGCTTCCCTTCCCCCAACCCCACGCCGAACAGCCCTCCATGCCCGAAGGCCAAAAAGGACTGCGTGATCTGAAACCCCGTATTCGTCGGATCCTTCCAAGGCGCCAAGAAAACCAGCACTCGTTGAAGGCGGAAGCCCGACTGAAGCACCAGCGCCGCGACGGCCGCGATCCCCCCCGCTCCCAACAATAGGAGATGCGACAGTTTCGCTCCCGCCAAGAAAAAAAGCCCCATGACCGTCAGGCCCATGACCACCACCGTGCCCAAGTCCCGCTCCAACAACACCAAGCCCCCCAGCACGCCGAACACGACCAACGCCGGCACGAGACCTGCGAAGAACCCGGCGATCCGGTCTTCCTTCCTGGCCAAATATGCGGCGAGGTAGATCACCAGTGTCAGCTTGGCCATTTCCGCCGGCTGGACCATGATCGGTCCCGCCTGCAACCATCGCCTGGCTCCCTTGGCGGCAACGCCGATCGACGGGATCAAGACCATCGCCAAGAGAACCGCCGTCAGACCGAGCAGGGGAACGGCCAGCCTCTTCCACCAGACGTAGTCGAGGCGGGACGCCACGTGCATCAGCAGCAGACCGATCACCAGCCAAGCAACCTGCCGTTTGAGAAAATATCCCGCGTCGTGAAACCGACTCCCGGCCACAACCGTACTTGCGCTGAAGACCATCACCAGCCCGACAAGGGTCAGAACGATCGTGACGGCCAGCAAGGTATGGTCCATCGCCACCCGCTTGGCCGAACGCGATCCGGAAGAAGTCCAGGGCAGCGGCAGCGTCCCCGAGGTTTTGTGCGACATTATTCGGCATCAACTTTCTTGCGACCCATCGCGGCTATTCGGGCAAAGCGTGCACCAGCGATTTGAATTGGCGTCCCCTGTCCTGATAATCGGCGAACATGTCGAAGCTCGCACAAGCCGGCGACAACAACACCACGTCACCGGCCGTCGCGCCGGAGGCGGCGATCTCCACCGCTTCGCTGAGCGTGCCGGCCCGCTCGATCGATTCATACCCGCGCATAGCGTCGACGATGAGCGGCGCGGCCTCTCCGATCAGCACCAGCCGCTTCACCCGTTGACGGACGGCGGGAAGCAGGCGAGAGAAATCCCCTCCCTTGTCCCGCCCGCCGGCAATGAGCCAGATCGGCCGATCGATGCTTTCCAATGCCTTGAGCGTGGCGTCCACGTTGGTGCCCTTCGAGTCATTGATGAATCGGACCCCCCGCCGGTCGCGAACGACTTCCAGCGCGTGTTCAAGACCGGGGAATTCCCGCAGAACCCGTCGAACCACCTCGACGGGGCACCCGCACAGCAATGCAAACACGGACGCGGCTATCGCGTTCTCCACGTTGTGCGGCCCGATGATCGTGATCTCCCCGCAATGACAGACTTCCTGAACCCGTCCGTCGATCACCGCCGTCACGCGCTCACCGTCCAGACAGGCGCCTCCTTCAACATCGGACGGCAACGCCGCTTGCTTCGTGAACCCCAAGAGGCGGGCCTTCGCCTTCCGCCTGAGCGGCGCAACCAGCGGGTCGTCAAGGTTAAAGAGGGCGTAGTCCACGGATGTTTGATTCTCGAAAATCCTGGCCTTGGCCGCGATGTACTCATCCAGCGAGTCGTATCGGTCCTGATGATCGACGGTCACGTTCAAGATCGCGGCGATTCGCGGATGGAACCGTTCCACGGTTTCCAACTGGAAGCTGGATACTTCCACGACCAACGCATCGAACGGACCGGATCCCGCATCGGCTCGATCGGCATGGAACGCCCGGCTTGCCGCTTCGCTGAGCGGAACGCCCAAATTTCCTCCGACGAACACGCGCTTGCCGCTTGCCTGCAACATCTTGCCGATCAACGTCACGGTGGTGCTCTTGCCGTTGGTGCCGGTGACGGCCAAAATCGGAGCGGACAGAAACCGGGAGGCCAGTTCGAGCTCGCTCAACACCTTGGCTCCCCGTCGGCGAGCCCGTTCCAACGCCTCCGCGCGGTACGGCACGCCCGGACTGATGACCACCAGCTCGGCGGCATCGATCGCCGACTCATAGTCCGGTCCCGCCGCGACGGCAACCGCGGACCGATCAAGCCGTTCAAGGCTCTGCCGCAATTCGGTCCGATCCTTTCGATCCGCCACCGTCACCAGAGCGCCGGCCTCTTCCAGCAATCGGGCGGCGGCCACCCCGCTTCGAGCCAACCCCACGACCGTGACCCTGACTCCTCTGACGTTCAGTCTCTCCGGCGCGACCATGTTCATCTCGTCACCGCAGCTTCAACGTGCTCAGGCTCAGCAGCGCCAAGAGAATGGCGATGATCCACAGACGCACCACCACCTTGGGTTCTTCCCATCCCTTCATTTCAAAATGATGGTGAATCGGAGCCATCAGAAAAATGCGCTTCCCCCTGGACTTGTAGGAGAGCACTTGAAAAATGACCGACACCGCTTCGATCACGAAGACCCCGCCGACCAAGAGCAACAACAGCTCGTGCTTGGTGATGACCGCCACCGTCCCCAACGCGGCGCCGAGGGGCAGCGAGCCCACGTCTCCCATGAATACGGACGCCGGGTAGGTGTTGTACCAAAGGAACCCCAAGCTGGCTCCCAGAATCGACGCCGTGAAGACGGCCAATTCCCCCGCTCCCTCGATATGAGGGATCAACAGGTACTCCGACATCAACCGGTGTCCGGTCACGTAGGCGACCACGGTGTAGGCCAAGGCCGCGATCATGATGGGACCGACCGCCAGCCCGTCCAACCCGTCGGTCAGGTTGACGGCATTGGAGCTGCCTACGATGACGAGCACCGCAAAGACGATGTAGAACCATCCCAGATCCGGCATAAAGTTCTTAAAAAACGGCACGCTCAGCTTGGTGCTATAATTGGGCAACAGATACAGCGTGAGCGCGATGCCCAGGGCGATACAGACTTGCGCCGCAAATTTTTGCGACGCCGACAATCCCTTCGAACGGGCCTTCACGAACTTGAGGTAGTCGTCCGCAAACCCGATGACGAAGAAACCGAAGGTGGCCGCGAGGACCAGCCAGATGACGGATCGGGAGATGTCGGCCCACAGCAGCGTCGACAGCATGACGGCGAAGATGATCAGAATTCCCCCCATCGTCGGCGTTCCGCTCTTGGCCAGATGCCGCTTCGGCCCGTCCTCCCGCACCTGTTGTCCCAACTTGATTTCTTGCAGCTTGCGAATCATGGGAGGAGCCAGAACGAACGCGATCAGAAACGCCGTGACGGCGGCGTAAATGATCCGAAAGCTCTGATACCGAAACACGTTCAGAAACGAAAATTCCGTATGGAGCGGATAGAGCCAGTTATAGAGCATGGTCCGTTTCGGATTTCGTGATGCGGAGCGGTCGAGCCCCTTTCACGAACACTCCTGGTTATGAAGCCTTTCGGGTCTCGCTTCCGACCCCTTGCAACACCTCGATCGCCCGCTCCAATTTCATCCCACGCGACCCCTTGACCAGTACCACGTCGCCCGATTTCGCGACGGCCTTGACGGCCTCCCCCGCGCGAACCGCGTCGGGAACAAGGACGATTCTCGATCGATCCAAGCCGCCGCGCTCCGCTCCGGCCACGACGTACCTTCCCAACGCCCCGCACGCCACCAGTCGGTGAATTCCCTGTTCCGCGACGAACGCTCCGATTTCTTCATGCATCGAGGCGGCGTCGCCCCCCAGCTCCAGCATCTCGCCGAGAACGGCGATCGTCGTCCGTCCGCTCCCCCGTTGCGCCAACAGCCGCACCGCCGCTTTCATCGAGGCCGGGTTGGCGTTGTAACAATCGTTGATGATCGTGACGCCGCGGCTCACGACGATTTGCGACCGCATGGCCGCCGGCCTGAAACGTGAAAGCCCTTTGGCGATCAGGCCGCCGGAAAGACCCAGCTCGCCGCCGACCGCCGCGGCAGCCAGAGCGTTCATGACGTTGTGTTCCCCTTGGACGTGCAACCGCACCGTCGTCTGTCGAATTTTTCCGGGCAGCGTCAGATTGAAAACCGTTCCGTTGCGCCGGTCGGGCTTGATGTCCGTCGCCCGCACGTCGGCTTTCGGAGACAATCCGAACGACACGACGCGGCACCGGGCCCTCGACGCCAGATACTCGAAATAGGGATCGTCGGCGTTCAAGACGGCCGTGCCGTTTTCCGCGATCAGATCGAGCAGCTCGGCCTTCGCCTGAGCCGATCCCTCCATGTTCCCGAAGAATTCCAAATGGTCGGGGCCGATGTTGGTTACGATGCCGATGGTCGGTCTGGCGATCTCGCAAAGCCTCGTCGTCTGACCGACGCGATCGACCCCCATCTCGATCACGGCCGCCTCGTGCCTGCCGTCAAGACGGAACAACGTCCGGGGGACACCGATCCGATTGTTCAGGTTGCCTTCGGTTTTCAGCACCCTCCATCGCATCGCCAACACGGCCGCCGCCATTTCTTTGGTCGTGGTTTTGCCGTTGCTTCCCGTCACCGCCACCACCGGAATGTCGAACCGGCCGCGATGATGAGCGGCAAGCTGCTGATACGCGAACAACGGGTCGCGAACGCCCAGGATGAGCGGCGTTCGTCCATGCTTCCCCATCTTCTTCATCAACGACGCGCCGTCAAAAGAATCATGGACGAGGGCGCCCATCGCTCCGCGGGAGACCGCCTCCTCGACAAAATCGTGACCGTCGAACCGGTCGCCCCTGATCGCCACGAACAAATCGCCCGGTCGAATGGATCGGCTGTCCAAATGAACCCGCCGAATAGGCCGTTTGAGCCAACCGGGCCACTCGCCCGACAAGGCCTTGGTGCTGATCACTTCCCTCAGTTCTTCAACGGTAAACAGGGGCATGGAAATCTTGCCTTCCTCCGACGAGGATTTCTCTTTCACGCACAACGTTTGATCCGCTCAATGGCCTCGCGCGCCACCTCGCGATCGTCGAAATGAAATTTTTGCGTCCCGATGATCTGGTAGTCTTCAT
>JAIWOH010000173.1 GCA_020216985.1 Nitrospira sp. | reverse complement strand
GCCCTTTGCCGGCGATCACCACCATGTCACCGGGACGGGCCAGGCCGACGGCCGTCTCGATCGCCGCTCGTCGATCGGCCACCTTTTGATACTGAACGTCGGGGCGTTCTTTTAATGCCTCGATGACGCCGGCCTCGACCTCGCCGAGGATCGACAGGGGATCTTCGGTTCTTGGATTATCCGAGGTCAAAATCACGACGTCGCTGTGTCGCACGGCCGCCTTCCCCATTTTGGGCCTCTTCCCCCGATCACGATCTCCTCCGCATCCAAAGACCGTGATGATGCGACCGGTCTTGACGGCCTGCGCGGCGGTCAACAACCGGATCAAGGCGTCCTCCGTGTGAGCGTAATCGACGACCACCGTAAACGGTTGTCCCGCCATCACGCGCTCGAATCGTCCCGGCACATTGGTCACGCGCGCCGCCGCCTCCCGTATTTGATTGGGCGTGGCTCCTTCATGCAGCGCGACCCCGATCGCGGCCAGCAGGTTATAGACATTGTGCTCGCCGACAAGGTGACTCTCGACGGGAAACGATCCGGCCGGCGTCACGGCCGTGAAGGTGGCGCCTCCGGTCGACAGCCGAACGTTGTCCGCCCGTACATCGGCCTTTTCTCTGATCCCGTAGGTCCAAACCGGCGAGGGACAGAGCCGTGCGATCCGTGTTCCGGCCGGGTCATCGATGTTCACAATGGCCCGCTTGTTCGATTTGCTCGTTCCCGTCAGGCCGGTAAACAGTCGCAATTTCGCCTGGAAATACGCTTCCATCGTCTTGTGAAAATCGAGATGGTCCTGCGTCAGGTTCGAAAACACGGCGACGTCGTATTCGCAGCCGGCGGTGCGGTCCTGAGCCAGGGCGTGGGATGACACCTCCATCACGACCGCCGCGCAACGATCCGCAACCATCTTGGCCAGCAACTGTTGCAACTCCAGCGCGCCGGGGGTGGTCTGCGAAGCTGGAACCGTCTGCTCCCCGATCCGGTAGGCCACGGTGCCGATCAAACCGACCCGGAGCCCCATCGTTTCCAGCATGGCCTGGCACAGATAAGTCGTGGTGGTCTTGCCGTTCGTGCCAGTCACGCCAATCATGCGCATCGCGGACGACGGCTCGCCGTAGAATCGGCCGGCAAGAAACCCGAGCGACTTTTTCGAATCCGCCACCAGCGCGAAGGGAATCGCAAGATCCTGGGACGGCCGCTCCAGCACCAATGCCACCGCGCCGGCCTTCACCGCCGCGGGAATATAATCATGGCCGTCCATCCGCTCACCCTTCACGGCCACGAACACGCTTCCGGGGCGAACGGATCGAGAATCGTCCGTGACGGCGCCGACGGGCAGGGCATGATTGCCTCGTCGGTCGATGATCTTGACCCGTCCTTCAAGCGCCCGAAGGAGTTCCGCAAAGGTCATCGCTGTTCCACCGAGCCTGGGAACGAACTTCACCGTCTTGCGGTTGCCATCGCAAGCCGGACCGGTTCATTCGATGAGATCCCCCAATACTTCAACACTTGTTCGCCTACGCGACGAAACACCGGCGCGGCCACAGTCCCCCCCCAGGCCTCGCCGCTCGGCTCGTCGATCACCACGATCATGGCCAATTTGGGATTCTCCGCCGGAACATATCCCGCGAAGGAACTGACGAACTTACTGGTCGAATAGGTCCGCGTGCGCGGATCGATTTTCTGGGCCGTTCCGGTTTTTCCGGCCACGCGAAAGCCGTCGATCGCGGCTTTGCTTCCCGTGCCGTCGGTCACCACTCCTTCGAGAATCGAGGTGACGGTTTGCGCGGTTTCCGGAGAAATGACGCGGTGCTTTGCGGAAGGGAGCACCCGCTTGATGATCTGCCCGTGGGCATCTCGAATTTCCGAGACCACGTAGGGTTTCATCAATATCCCGCCGTTCGCGATGGCCGCCATCGCCGAGACCATTTGAATCGGCGTCACGCCGATTTCCTGCCCCATCGAAACGGAGGCCGCCGTCCTCTTTCCCCACTCCTTGGGATTTTTCAGCAATCCCGCCGTTTCGCCGGGAAGATCGATCTCCGTCCGCTCTCCGAATCCAAAGGCCCGGAGATACCGATATAGCCGTTCCTCACCCAGCGCCATGCCGACCTTGGCCGCGCCGACGTTGCTCGACTTCTGCACCACTTGCGCAAACGACATCCAGCCGAGTTTCTCGTGATCATGAATCACGGTGTTGGAGACGGCCAGGCGGCCCTGTTCGCCATAAACCAACGTGGCCGGCGTCATCACTCCTTCTTCGATCGCCGCCGCAGCCAATATCGCCTTCATCGTCGAGCCGGGCTCATAGGCATCCGCCACGGCTCGGTTGCGCCACCGATCCGGATCCAGCCCGGCGATCGCGTTGGGATTGAATCGCGGGCTGACGGCCAAAGCCAACAGAGCTCCGCTGCCGGGGTCCAGAACGATCGCCGTTCCCGACTTGGCGCGCGAGCGGGCGACGGCCTCCTCCAGTTCCTTCTCCGCGATGTATTGAATCACCTCGTCGATGGTCAAAACCAGTTGGTGGCCAGGCGCGGGAGCCGGTTCCTCCGACAAGTCTTTCGGAAAGACGGCGCGGCCCCGAGCGTCTTTTTGAAGCACGATCGCTCGTTTTTCTCCACGCAATTCTTTCTCATATCGACGTTCAATGCCCTCCAGCCCCTCTCCGTCCATCCCTGCAAAGCCCAGCACGTGGGACAACAGCGGTCCCTTCGGGTAGAACCGCCGGCCTTCCATCTTGACGCCGACGCCCTCCATGGAAGATACGCGCTCGATCAGATGTCGCCGATCGGGGTCTACTTTTCGCGCCAGCCATACGAATCCTCGCTGCTGGCTGAGCTTTCGCTCCAGCTCTTCCCTTCGCACGTGTAAAAGAGGAGCCAGCTCCCGAGCTGTTTGGGCGGGGCTGTCGAGAACGGTCGGAACACCGTAAACCGACGGCACTTCCAGATTCATTGCCAACACTTTTCCATGACGATCGACGATCGCGCCCCGCACTCCCTCTACCGAGACAGTCGTTTGATATTGCCGGTCCGCCTTGGCCGTCAGTTCGGCGGCTTGCAAAACCTGCAACGTGACCAGTCTAGACAGTACTACTCCGAACCCGCTTAAAAGCAATAAGATCGTAAAGTATCGACGACCGCGGGAAAGGGGGGCTGCCACTATCTCCTCCCTTCGCCCACATCATTTCGCGCCACGCGGATTTCAGCCGGAACGGGCCGTGGCACAGAGGGGCTCGCCGGCCTGGAGTTCACCGTGATGATCTGCCCGTCCTGCGGCAACGTCATACCCAGCCGTTCGGTCGCCACTTTGGCGATGCGATCCGGCGCACTGAGCGCGGACAGTTGCACGCGAAGATGATCGCGCTCCCGCTCAAGGCGCGTCTTCTCGGCCTTGAGCCGTTGGATCTGATATCCGACCCGCACGATGTCGCCCCGCTCCCAGACAAACGCCAGTACCAGGCACAAGCCGCCAAGGCAGACCAGAATCCTCATCGCGTCGTCCTTTCCATCACGCGTTCGGCGACTCGCAGCTTGGCGCTGCGCGCCCGTGGATTTTCCCGACATTCCTCGTCCGAGGGAACAATGGGTTTTTTGGTGAGCACCGAAAGCCAGGCGCCCGGCCCTTGCGCCAGCGCACGAAACATCCGCTTCACGATACGATCTTCGAGCGAATGAAAGGAAACGACGCACAGTCTTCCACCAGGCGCCAACAGGTCCGCCGCGTCGTCGAGCGCGGGTTCCAGGCTTTCGAGTTCGCGGTTGACGGCGATCCTCAGAGCCTGAAACGTTCTCGTCGCGCAATGAATTCGTCCGTGGCGATAGGAGGCGGGAACCGCTCGGGCGATGATCGACACCAGTTCGCCCGTGGTCTCAATCGGGCTTTGCTCTCTCGCCCGGACGATCGCACGAGCGATCCGTCTCGCGTACCGCTCTTCCCCGTACCGATGGATGGTGTCCGCCAGCGCATGCTCCGGTTCCCGATTGACCAACATCGCCGCCGTCATCCCCGCCGTCTGGTCCATGCGCATGTCGAGCGGCCCGTCTTCCCGGAAGCTGAACCCTCGCCGGGGATCGTCAAATTGAGGGGACGACACTCCCAAATCAAACAGTACGCCCCCCACTTGCGGAACTCCCATGTCCATCAGGCAACATTTGAGATCTCGATAATCTGTCTGTTTTAACGTCACCCGATCTCCAAATTCCGCCAACCGCTCCTTTGAATAGGCGATCGCCTCACCGTCACGATCCAGACCGATCAATTTCATGGTTGAATCCGAACTTCTGAGAAGTATTTCAGCATGCCCACCATATCCCACCGTGCAATCAAGAATGACTCGTGGTGTTCGCGAAAGTAACCATGCTGTGACTTCAGTTGCCAGAACCGGAATGTGTACTAATGCATCTCCACGTTTCAACCAAATCGCTCCACTTTATACCACGTAGGTGGGGAGTATACTCCCCATGTTGTCATTGTCAATGAGAATTTCAGTACCTGAAATCTTTGACATTCCCTGAATTCTCAACTGGTTTCATACTCTCAACAGTGTCAACGCCAGTTGATCGCGGCGGTGTCTTCTTTTCCACCTTCATTATTCCCTCCTCCACACCAAATCATTTTGCCGGTTCCTGACGTTTCGTTGACTTCCAGAGGATTGAGCTGGAGAATGCCCGTATGTCTTTCCTTTGCCGACTCAACAAACGCTCCCTTTTCATTTTTTCTTCTTTCGCCCTATCCCTTGTCGCATTTTTGGACTCAGACCGACCTGAAGCCAAAAACTTCAATCCGGACAATCCGCTCAATCCCCCGGCCCCCATCTATTGGTGCCCCGACAAGACTCGAGATCAGCAGATTTCGGCGAAACCCAAAGGCGGTTGTCACCCGCTGTATAACAAGCGGGAAGACGAATCGTTTCGAGAGGAGGCGAAGCGGTCGGGGTATGATCTTCCCGATCGGGTCCCCATTAAGATCGTCGATCTACAAAGTGCGGCCACACGGTTTTCGGATCGCTATCGACATTTTCTTGCCTGTTGTATGACCGATGACGAGGCGCCCAGAGAGATCTTTCTTTTGATCGACGAAGCGAACCATATCCTCCACGCCGTACAGCACAACGGCATTTTTAACGCCGCCGGTTTCGGGGTCGGATCCGGCAGCGACGGGCTCGGCGGCGGAGCGGGAGTGGCGCCAAAGCTGGGGACGTTCGCACGGCAATTCACGTTGAGCGAAATCGTCGGCACGGTCGCACGCGCGCGTGAGGACTTGATAAGCCTTCGGCAACGTCTGGAAAGGCTCGGCGACTTGCGGCAAAACCTGGAGGAGCAGGATTACGAAACGGCCGGACGAACCAAGCTGCTCCTCCAAGAGGAAGAAGAAGCCATCAGAAGAGACTTCCGGACCAAACAACCGCCGTCTTCAGCCCCTACTGGAATGGATATCCAGGACACGACCTTGCCGACCAGAATCGGCGGTGACATCGAAGAGACGATGCTCAACTCTCACTTCGGCGCCGACATCGGCGCGGCCGTCTCTCCTTACAGCAACGTCAACGAATCGCTTCGACCGAGGCGCGGGGACGCCGTGCATGACAGCCTTCTTCCCCACCGACCCGGCATGGAAATGGAAGAGACCGCTCTTCCCAACAGCACCGGCTTTGAAATCGACAAGGCACAAAACCATGGTGGCACATCAACCATCCCGCTGCGCGGCGTCGGTCCTTCCATCGGGGACTCCGACCTCAATCGCCGCCGCTAGCGTCCGTTCGGCTCAGCGTCGATCCGTCACCGGCGGCATGGCTTCCCAGGTTTCTCCAGCGTCACGACTTCGATATAACCCACTCCCGTTCGTGCCGGCGTAGAAGAGCCGAGGATCCGTCTCGCTCTGAACCAAGGATCGGACATTCATCGTGGCCAATCCCCGATTGATCGTCTTCCACGTGATCCCCCCATCCTCGCTCCGATGGATCCCGTCGCGCCCGGCGAGATACACCGTGCCCCTCCGCACCCGGTCCACGACCATCGCCACGATCATCTGATCGGCCAGCGCTTCGCCGATCCTCTTCCACGACTTGGCCCCGTCCGTCGTTTTGTAGAGCCCGGCCAGGGTCGCGGCATAGACGGTGTCCGGCTCGTAGGGATCGACTTGGACGGCGGTGACGTTCAACGCGCGGGATGTCTTGAGCAAATTCGGCGGCACGAGGCCGTTATTCACCGGCTCCCAACGGCCGGCTTGATCGACGGACTTGTATACGCCGCCGCTCGTGCCAGCGTACAGCACGGTCCGGCGCGTCGAATCCATCCCCAGCGCCGTCACCATCAACACTTCCTTCATACCCTCCATTTTTTTGACCCAATGTTCTCCGCCGTTCTTCGTTTCAAACACGCCCATGGTCGTGGCCGCGAAGAGATGTTGGCTGTCGGCCGGATCAAAGAGCAACTGATTGACGACCGAGGTAATCGTCGCGTCATCCAATCCCCTCCGCATGGAGGTCCACCGCTGGCCTCCGTCGTGACTTTTGTACACTGCATCTCCCTTTGTGCCCGCATATACCGTCGCCGGATAGACCGGATCGATCGCCAGAGCGATGACGCGCGAATGGCTCATCCCGCGGGACAAATTGGCCCACGTTTGGCCTCCGTCCCGCGTCTTGTAAATGTAATCGTTCGTCGCCACGTAGAGGATATCCGGATTGGCGGGATGAGGCTGAATCACGACGATCGCGTCGCTGCGACTACAGCCCCCGCTCAGGGCCACACACGCCAAGAGCAGGACACCGACCACACCTCCGACTTTCTTCATGGAAGACAAAGAACGATACGTCCTCTCGCGGAGACGGGCCGTTTCCGCCTCCGGGCTTTAACGATAGTTCGTGAACTGCAAATCGATGCCGAAATCTTTGCCCTTGAGAAAAGCGATGGTCGCCTGCAACTCGTCCTTGCTCTTCCCCAACACCCGCACCTGGTCGCCTTGAATCTGCGCCTGCACCTTCAACTTTGAATCCTTGATCGCCTTGACGATCTCTTTGGCCTTTTCCGCCGCCAATCCGCTTTGAATTTTCGCGGTTTGCCGGACCGTCCCACCCAGCGCCGGCTCCACGGTTCCGTAGTCGAAGGCTTTGAGCGACACGCCACGTTTGACGCACTTGGTTTTGATGACGTCCTGCACCGCTTTCAGTTTGTAGTCGTCGTCCGACACCACGACCAGTTCCTTTTCTTTTTCCTTCAAGGTGATTTCCGTCTTCGTGTCCTTGAAGTCGAACCGTTGTTTGATCTCCTTGTTCGCCTGATCCAGCGCGTTCTTCAGCTCCTGCATATTCACTTCCGACACCACGTCGAATGAATATTGTTCCGCCACGATCTCCTCCTCTCTTCCGTTTATCCTGGCGAGGCGGCGCTCTTGACGCTCGTTTCTTCAAGGAACACCGCGAGGGGCGGACGGGCATCGAGAGAAAGAGCACGACGCTCTCCCTGACGGAAGAACGGGCAAGTCCGCTCAGCAACAGCCTGATCCATGCGGCAGTGTGAATCTCCCCGCCGAATCATGATCGTCCGCGCTCGCGGCCGTCCTGGTCCGCCCTGCCGACCCTCCACCCGCCGTGATGATTACCTCACTCGACACGAACGGCCTCTTCAAAACTACATAGCCGTACCATTGTTTCAGACCGTCACTCAAGACGATCGCGCCCAACAACGCCACTACCCCCACTAGCGCGGCATCCAGGTACAACGCAAACGCCCGCCCCACCCCGGCGGCCGACGCCTTCCCAAGGAACAGCCAAAACATCTCATAGGACCCGCTCAACGTAATCGCCCCCACAAAAAGCATGGGCAGCGCCGTCACCCACAGGTACGATGACTTCCACATCTTGATCAGCACCGTCGTGCCGATGCAGAGGGCCAACATGCCCAGCAATTGATTGGCCGCGCCGAACATCGGCCAAATGGTCGAGATACTGCCCGTCCCGATCAGATAGGCCCAGGATCCCACCACCGCTCCGCTGCTGATCACCACGCCGGGCCACCAATTCATCCGGCGAAACGGCGCATAGACGCGCCCCGTCATTTCCTGGATCAAATAGCGGGCCACACGGGTTCCCGTATCGATCGTCGTCAGGATGAACAAGGCCTCGAAGACCAGGGCGAATTGATACCAATAGGCCATCAGCCCGGCCATCCCCGGCAAAGCGGTAAAGATCGAGGCCATGCCGACAGCGAGAGAAACCGCACCACCCGGCCGACCGGCCACGTCTACTTCGACCAGTTGCGACAGCTCGGCGATCCGAGCGGGGGCGAAGCCCATGGCGGCCAAGGCTTCGTTGCTCAACGTCGTGTTGATCGCCAGATAGTCTCCGGGGATCAACACCGACGCCGCGATCAACGCCATCACGCCGACGAAGCTCTCCAAGAGCATGGCGGCATAGCCCACCACCGCCTGTGACTCCCGTTCGATCATCTTGGGTGTCGTGCCCGATGACACCAACGAATGAAACCCCGAGATCGCTCCGCAGGCGATCGTGATGAACAGAAAGGGAAAGAGTGTCCCGGGAATGATCGGCCCGCCGCCCGCCGCAAACCGAGTTACGCGCGGCATCTCGATGGTCGGGGCCATGAGAATGACTCCCAGACCGAGCAACACGACCACGCCCAATTTCATGAACGTCGAGAGATAGCCGCGAGGAACCAACAACATCCAGCCGGGCAACACCGAGGCCAGAAAACCATAACCGGCCAACAACCACACCAGCGCCGGTTTGTCGAACTCAAACAGCCAGGCATATGAAGACTGGGCGACGACCCGGCCGAACAGCACTGCCGCAATCAGCAACAGGACACCGAGCACAGAGACTTCCCCCACCGCTCCGGGACGGAATTTCTGGAGATAGAACCCCATCATGAGGCCGATGGGGATCGTCATCGCGATCGTAAAGGTGCCCCAGGCATTGTGGTAGAGCGCGTTCACCACGGCAAACCCCAGTCCGGCCAGCGCCACCACCACGATAAACAGCACCGCCACGGCCGTCGCCGTCCCCGTAACCGAGCCGAGTTCGTCGTGGGCGATTTCCGGGAGCGATCGCCCGTTGCGCCTCATCGACGCGACCAGGATGATGAAGTCCTGCACCGCGCCTGCCAACACCGCGCCGATGACGAGCCACAGAAACCCCGGCAGAAATCCGAATTGCGCCGCCAACACGGGACCAAGCAACGGCCCCGCCCCCGCGATCGCCGCAAAGTGATGGCCGAAGAGCACCACTCTGTTGGTGGGATGGAAATTGACGCCGTCATTCAGCCGCACTGCCGGTGTCACGTACCGATCGTTCAATTCCACGACCCGGCTTGCCAGCCAGCGACCATAAAATCGATAGGCGAGCACATAGATGCAGGCCGCGGCCACGACCAGCCAGAGGCCGTTGACCTTTTCATCCGGATGGACGATTCCCGTCACAAAGGCCAAGCCCACGGCGCCGACGGTCGCAAGCATGCCCCAGAGAAGATTCATTGCCGCGTTCATGCGCGGCATCCTATCATAAGTCATAAGCCCGGTCAGACGCCGACCGGTGCGGGAAAGACGACGCGGGGAGAGTTTGATCCTCTCCCCTCGCATCGACTGACTGGCGACACGTGAGATTCACGCAGCTTTGGGAAGCGACTCGGGGTCCCTTTGATGCACTTGCTGATGTGAATGGATCCGAGCCGGTGACTCGGAGACGGACATGGCGTCGGGCTCGACGGACAAGGTTGAGATTCCCATCGCGAGCACCGCAATTGCTCCCGTGACCACCAGTCCGGCATCAATGACCGAACTCCAATCCATCCTGCCGGTTCACCTCCTTTCTCAAAAGAAGAAGTCGACTTGCCGAACTAAAACAAGCCGAGCGACAGCGAAGACGAATCATTTTTCACCGCACACTCCACAGCGGAACCCCCGGAGCGCTCGCTCCTTTTCCGCCACAGGCCGCGGACTTTGCTCCAGACACTCGATCCCCGTCGTCCGCCGGCCTGCT
>JAIWOH010000178.1 GCA_020216985.1 Nitrospira sp. | reverse complement strand
CGTCGTCTTCCCATGATCCACATGCCCAATCGTCCCAATGTTCACATGCGGCTTCTTCCGCTCAAATTTCGCCTTCGCCATACCTCGCTCCTTTGTCTAGCTCCCCTCAATAATTTTGTCCGCTTTCGTATTTGATCAGGACGCCGGGCACAGTGCTTCGCACAGTGTTTCATTGACGCGAAGCGTCTACGGCCGCCGAGACCGTCCGCTTCTTTTGCCGGCTTCACGTTCGCCCGATCCGGTGGAGCCCACGACGCGGATCGAACGCGTGACCTCGTCCTTACCAAGGACGTGCTCTACCGACTGAGCTACGTGGGCGCTCTTCATCGTCATTCGTCGCTCATCATCGTCAACACGAGACCCGATTTCCCCAGCCCCGAGCGACCCACACATTACATTACATTCCATGGTTGCCGCCCACGGTGGTTGTCGCTTGCATCTTTTTTGGAGCGGGCGATGGGATTTGAACCCACGACAACCAGCTTGGAAGGCTGGGACTCTACCACTGAGCTACGCCCGCCCCCGCGACTTCAACGTATCAGCACTTCAAAGCCCGAGACACTCGGGACACTTACCCCACTGCACGTTTTCAACAAGCGCAGCGGCATGAGCAAGCACGGTTTGGTGGGCAGGCAAGGATTCGAACCTTGGAAGACATAAGCCAGCAGATTTACAGTCTGCCCCCTTTGGCCACTTGGGTACCTGCCCGCAACACGCCATCCCCGCGACGTATTTTTGTTCTGGACAATCACCTTTATCGGGGAATAGCCCTTGATTCACCGATGCGAAACAAGAGCAAACCCCTCCGCGCACTTCTCTTCAATCCGAAAGATTGAAGCGCTGATGCAGCAGGATGGGTCAATTAAGAAATGCTGGATTCTATTGACGAAGTGTTGCTATGTCAAGAGACGATCCATCTTCTTTAAATTTTTTAATGCCCTGGCGGCCTTTACGTTAACAGGAGGCAGGTGCTTCATCGGCAATCGAGGCTTTTTGAGATCCTTTCAGCCACTTGACCAATTCTTCTGAAAAATCGAGTGCTTGTGTCATTAAAACCTCTGTCTCGCTCCATGAAAGTTGCGACGGTTTGCCGAGAAATCTCTTTTGAGCCACCCGCCGTTCTTCAGCATCTTGCGGCACGTAGTATCCACGGAACTCTCCTTGAGAGAACGCGGTCTTCAAACGTTCCGCCCATTGCTCTTTTTGACGTTCTGGCCGACCATGATGTTTCCCTTGTATCTCGAGCTGCGTCCAAATCGCCCATCCGATAAAAACCGCCCACGTCTCGTTCAGTGCCTCCCAGGATTCCGATTCGGTCAAGTACCGGACTTCGGTCTCGTGCGGCCGTTGCGCGAGGGGCATGATCGCCACCGCACCATATCGGCACACCTGCTGTCGCCGGGCAAAGCGCAATAGTTCAGGCGTTCCGCCTGTCTCTCCTCCTTGCTCTTCAAGGGTCGTCAAATAATCCATGTAGGCGTGGAAGAGCTCGTGGTACAGCACCTGGAGTTCTTGGTGCGTCATGGCGCGCAACGGCTTCAGGACGGCACCGGCTGCGTTGAAGGACAGCGATCGATTGAGCACCATCCGATGGTCGCCGGGATGGTATTCCGCCGCATAGGTCCGAAGATCGTCGAATTCGAACCGAATGAAATCGGCCGGCATCCGCTTAAGAAACTTGGTGGGAAGATGAAGGCGATCCGCCTCGACAATCAATCGGCTCCATATCGACTTCATCGACTCGGAGGCTGATCGGCCGTCACCGACGGCGGAAACAGCCCCCGCCCAAGAACCGCCCGGCCACCCCCACCATCCGAAAACAAGTAATAAGAGACCGCTCGGCAAGAGGACGGAGACACGCACAATGGGCTGAAAAAGTACCGACGACCGTGACGCGGCAGACACGTGGCGACGGTCCCTCCCCCTGCAGCCCGGCATGCTCAATCCCAATACCGCGACGTCCTCCACTCCTCCTCTCGTCCCCCTTCTTCGACCAAGGCGAGCACCTCAAGAAGCTCGGGCGAGACAGGATCGAGGAAGCGAGACGGTTTCGAGAGCACCATCCCACTGGACTTGTCGTACACGTTGACCGGATAGGTCAGGAACAAATGCCGTCTCGCGCGCGTCACGGCCACATAGAACAGCCGCCGTTCTTCTTCCAGTTCTTCGTCGGTCAGAAACGAATAGGCCGAAGGAAACCGACCGTCCACCACCCAGATCACAAAGACCGCCTCCCATTCCAGTCCCTTGGCCGAATGGATCGTGGACAACACGAGCCGTTCGTCGTCACGCTCCGTCGCTTCCACGTCCACGATGCTCCCATCCGGCGGCTCCAGGGCCAGATCGGCCAAAAACTCATCGAGCTCGGCATAGTTCCCGGCAATCGTATGGAGATGATCCAGATCCCGCATGCGCTTGGGATAATCGTCGTAGTGCTCCTTGAGAAGAGGGAGATAATAGTCGTACACGTGGGCGATGGAGTCCGCCGGCGACCGACGGTCGTTTCCCGTCAAACCATCCAACATGTCGGCGAGAGTCGCGAGCGCTCGAGCGGAGCGGCCGGCCCCGACCCGCAACGCATCGGAAGGCCGATTGGCTTTTGCAATCAACGACAACAGGTCTTGAGCCTTCTTCGGCCCGACGCCTTCCACCAACATGAGCGCCCGGTGCCAACTGACCAGATCAAGTGGGTTGGCGGCCACCCGCACATGCGCCAGTACGTCCTTGACGTGGGCCGTTTCGATGAACTTGACGCCCCCGCGCTTGATGAACGGCAGCCCGGCGCGGGAGAGTTCGATTTCCAAATCGAAGGAATGGAAGCTCGATCGAAACAGCACCGCTACCTCGCTCAACGGCACCCCTTCCTCCCGCAGTTCAAGAATCTTCTGCGCGATGAACCGCGACTGCGCGTTCTCGCCGGCCGCCTCTGCCAGCACCGGCAAGGGGCCGTCGAGCTTTCTCGTAAACAGACGCTTGGTATATTTCTCCGCCGCCTCCTCGATGATGCTGTTCGCCAGATTCAGGATCGGCTGCGTGCTGCGATAGTTTTCTTCCAGCTTGTACACCGTGGCGCCCGGAAAGAGATCCGGAAACTCCATGATGTTTCTAAACGTCGCGCCCCGGAACGCGTAGATCGACTGCGAATCGTCCCCGACGACCATCACATTGTCGTGCGTCGCGGCCAACCGGCGGACGACATCCGCCTGAAGTCGATTCGTGTCTTGGTATTCATCCACCAGAATGTATCGGTACTGACGCGAAATGGCCGTCCGGGCCGCCTCATCGGTCGCCAACACCCGCCGCAGCATCACCAGCAGGTCGTCGTAGTCCAACAACTGTTTCTGCCGCTTGGCCGCCTGGTAGGCCCGGTGCAGTTTGGCCAAGTCCTCCAGGTGATCAGAGAAATGGCTGAACTCTTCCAGCAGGACGTCTTCCAGGTTCGTCAGCGTATTTTCGCTCTTGCTGAACAGCTCCATGATCGTCCCCTTGCGGGGGAAGCGTTTGGCCTTTTCATTGAAGCCCAACTGCGTGCGGCACAGGCCGATCAAATCTTCCGCGTCGCCGCGGTCCAGAATCGTGAACCCCGGCTCCACGCCGACCGAACGGCCATATCGCCGCAAAAGAGTATTGGCGACGGAGTGGAACGTCCCGCCGCACACGCGCTGCGTACCGGCCCCGATCAACTCACCGGCACGCTCCAACATTTCCTGCGCCGACTTGCGCGTGAACGTGAGCAAGAGAATATTCGACGGATCGACGCCGGAATCGATCAGATAGGCCACGCGATAGACCAACGTGCGCGTCTTGCCGCTTCCCGCGCCGGCGATCACCAGCGCCGGCCCCTCGCCCGCCGTCACCGCCGCCAATTGCTGCGGATTGAGCGCGGCGGCATAATCGATCATCAGCCGCCGCGGCGGCGCCTGGTCGGCTGACCGTTTCAACACGTAGGGCTTGGCTTGTCGTTCCATCAGAATGCCATCGGGACGAATGACTCGCGGCGAATGACTCGTTGGATGACCGACTCGTTCGGCTTCGATTTAGAGAGGTCCGTGGTATAGCACAGTCTCGTTCTCTTTTATACAGGGTGATCGACGCTCGTTCAAACCGGCAAACCGGCCTGCAAATCGGTCCGGCTGTCGATCGTCGGGCACGCACGTCGGCCGCTCATCCCGCCGTTTCATCTCATTCCACAGTCATCGGCATGAGCAATAACGAGCAGCTTAACCTCGCCAACTTCCGGACGTGTTTCGTGGCTGCGCTCGTCAACCACCGCTACCCAGAGCCATTCACGCCTTCCACTTTGCGCCCCGCACCGGCCTCCGATATAATCGCGCCATGATCTCGGAAAAGGAAATTTTATGACCGCCGCCGATTCTCCGTACCGAGAACGTCTCCGCCAACTGGCCGAATTGATGCTTGCCGTGGCCGGCGAGTCGGTCACGATGATGAAGAAAACCGCGCCGGAACAGGCGCTGACGCTCAAGCGCCAAAATGAATGGGGCCTCTACCTGGAGTTTCTCAAGATCCTGTTCAATCTGGCGGACCGGCTTGCGGCGCTCCACATCCCGATCAAGGATCAAATGGACTTCATGAACGGCCTGGAAGACGCCGTCACCGGGCGGCTCAAGGACGTGCTTGCGCCGGCATTCGGCGACCGCACCGATCAGATGGAAATCGCCCTGACCATCGGTGCAACCGTCGCCGAGAGCCGACGGACGTATGAGCCCTACACTTTCCTCGTTACGGAGGAATCCAAAACCAAGAACGACATGTTCCGCGACTTCGGCGAGAAGATCGCGGAAGCTCTCGGCGCCCCGGGCAACGCCAAACTCGGCTCGGCGGCGGCGCTCTGCGCCGGTGCCGTCGTCCCGGCGATGGAAGCGATTCTGCGGGGGCAGGCACAGCCAACCTCTTCCTCTCCGGCCGACGAACCATCGGATCAGCCGATGGATCGGCAAGATCGGCCGGATCAGTCCGACCGGCAACGCGCCACCGGCCGGGACATCAAACTGATCAGCATGGTGTCCAGCATATCCCGCGACGTCGTCGAAACCCGTTGGGGATTGCACCCTCGATTCCGGGAAGATCTGACCCCTGATGAACTCCGACAACTCACCACCCTGTTGAACCGAGTCGCGAAAATCGTTGGCGAACGGTGCGCCTCCGTGGCATGCTCGGAGCAATGGGCGTCGACGCAACGGGCCGGCCACGCCTGATGCCGTTTCCATGCACAAGAAACCGGCTTCGCCGCCCGCACCAAGGACCTGACTGTTAACCTCAACTTCAAAGGAGCCAGCGTGGAGACTTCAGCTTCGACCAACGGTTTCCCTGTCCGCCTGCCGCCGAACCTCAGTCGTCTGAACGAACTGGCGCAGAACCTCTGGTGGAGTTGGACCCTTGAGGCGCGCCAATTGTTCGAAACCATCGATCCGACGCTGTGGCTGTACACGCACCACAATCCCGTCAAACTGCTGGCCGAGGTGAAGCCGGACCGGATGATCCAGTTGGCGGAAGACCCTTCGTTCCTCCGCCGTTATTCGGCGGTGTTCCGCCTGTTCGATGATTACCTGGCCGACAAGACGAGTTGGTGCGGCGTCCATCAGCCGGACGTGACGACCGCCACGATCGCTTATTTTTCCGCCGAATTCGGCCTTCATACGTCTGTTCCGATCTACAGCGGAGGTCTCGGCATCTTGGCCGGGGACCATTGCAAAGAAGCCAGCGATCTCGGCGTCCCGCTCGTCGGAGTGGGATTCATGTACCCGCAAGGATACTTCCGTCAACGTCTCACACCGGAGGGATGGCAAGAAGCGACCTACGCACCCTTCGCTCGCGACGAATCGCCCGTTCATCCGGCTCGTACGCCGTCCGGAGAGATCTGCCGCTTTACAGTGGAAATGGGAGAACGCCGCGTCACTTCCATGGTGTGGAAGCTGTCGGTCGGACGCCTGCCGCTCTTCCTGATCGATACGGACGTGCCGGACAACAGCCCCGAAGATCGCGCGCTGTCAGCGCGGCTGTACGGCGGCGATCAGGAAACACGACTGTGCCAGGAAATTCTCTTGGGTATCGGAGGCGTGCGCATGCTCCGCGCATTGGGGGTGGCGCCTTCGGTCTGGCACGCAAACGAAGGCCATTCGGCTTTTCTGATGTTGGAACTGTTGCGCGAATTCGTGCAAAACGGTCTGTCTCACGCGGAGGCCAACGAGCTGGTCCGGCAACGCACCGTCTTTACGACCCATACGCCGGTACCGGCCGGACACGACGTTTTCCCGCATCATCTAATGGATCGCTATTTCGCGGGCTACTGGGAGCAACTCGGTCTCTCGCGGGAGGAATTCCTTCGACTCGGCGAGACCCCGGAATCGCGCGACCGAGGTTTTAACATGACCGCCTTGGCCATGCGTCTGTCGGCCCACGTCAACGCCGTCAGCCGAGAACACGGGCGCGTCACGCGGGAAATGTGGCGGCATTTCTGGCCCGGCCTTCCGGCCGAGCACGTCCCCATCCGCAGTATCACCAACGGCATTCACACCTCGACCTGGGTCGCCCCCGAGATGCACCGGTTATACGGCAAATGGCTCAGCCCGACCTGGACGACCGGTTGCGACGATCCGGCCATGTGGCAGCGCGTCATGGACGTCCCGGACCACGAATTGTGGGCCGTCCGTCAGACCATGAAGCGAAAACTCATGAGTTTTATCCGCGAACGGGCCAGGGCCGGCTGGATCCAGGGTCGCCTCGAGCCGTCGCAGGTGCTGAGCCGGGGAACGTTGCTGGACCCGGAGGCGCTGACGATCGGCTTCGCCCGACGGTTCGCCACTTATAAACGGGCGACATTGATTTTTCAGGATCTGGACCGGTTAAAGTGCCTGCTCCAGGATCGGTGGCGTCCGGTTCAATTGGTATTCGCGGGTAAGGCCCACCCGGCCGATGAGCCGGGACGGTATTTCATTCACGAGGTTCTGTCCTACTGCCACGACCATAAATTGGGCGGGCACATCGCATTCCTGGAAGACTACGACATGCACATGGCGAAATTTCTGGTCCAGGGGGTGGACGTCTGGCTCAACACGCCCCGCTTCCCCTTGGAAGCCAGTGGAACCAGCGGGATGAAGGCGGCCTTGAACGGGGTCTTGAATCTGAGCGTACTCGACGGCTGGTGGGCCGAGGGATACAACGGAGCCAACGGCTGGGGCATTCAACCGCTGCCGGAAAACGAAACCACCGTAGTCCAGGACCGCCATGACGCGGAACAACTCTATCGCGTTTTGGAGCAGGAAGTGGTTCCGCTTTTTTACCAGCGCGATCGCGACGGCATTCCTCGCGGCTGGATTCAGATGGTCAAAGAATGTATCCGTACGATCCCCCCGCAATTTTGCACGACCCGCATGGTAAAAGACTACGTCGGAATGATGTACGCGCCGGCCACGCTCCGCGTGCCTTCGGCATGGTAGCCGTGCTCGGTGAAGGCCACCGTCACCTGTCCGATAAGAAAGGAGCGGTTCGGCATCCGCTCTCCTCGTGGCTCCGGCTTTTTACTCTGCTCTGGCTCACGGCCGTCGCTCCGGCGGCCGCCGCGACGCCTTCCACAGTCGAGTCGACCGCCAAGGAACTCTACAAGGCGGGGGACTACGCCGCCGTGACGGCGCTCTACCAAACTCAACCTCCCGGCACGGAGCTCCCCAAAGAGTTTTTGCGCCTCTCGTTCATGAGCTACGTGCGCCTCGGCCGTCCGAGCGACGCCTTGCCGATCTACGACCGGTTGGTCGGCCCCGGACGCCCCCCCGACGTTTCACTACTCCGCCCCCTGGCGCTAGCGGTCGTCACCGGCCATGTGCGCGACCGAAAGGAACCCGTCCGTGTCGCAGCCTATAGCGCCCTGGCGGAGCTGGGTCTGCCGGAGACCGAGCCGATTTTGGAAGACGGGCTTCTTGATTCCTCCATCGCCGTGCGGGCGAGAGCAGTCGAAGCGATGGGAAAGGCCGGCTTGGCCCAGCGATCGAGCGCACCGCGGCGGGCGCTGGGAGATCCGGCGCCGACCGTCCGCATCGCCGCCATCAACGCGCTCGGCGAGGCCAAGGCCGAGGACGTGATTCCGAAACTCGTGGAAATCGCCCGCAAGGAAGAAGGGCCTGAATCGATCTTCGCCTCCGCCGCGCTGTACCGCATGGGACGCACCGACAAACTGAACGACATCTCCGGCGCGGCCACCCTGCCCGATCCGGACCTCCGCATGGCGGCGATCGGCGTGCTCGGCCGCCTGAAACATCGTTCCAGCCTGGCGATCCTCAGCCGAGCCGTGTATGATCCTCTTCCGGCCGTGCGGGCCTTTGCCGCCGGAGCGCTGGGAGAGTTCGGCTCTCCGGAGGGAGTCGCCCCCCTGCTCCACGCCATAGGAGACGAGATCGCCATGGTCCGTGGAATTGCCGCCGCCAGTTTGGGGAAAGTGGGCGGTCAAGACAACCGTCCCGTCCTCCAAGCCTTGACGAGGGATGCCAGTTGGCAGGTTCGCGCCGGCGCCGTGGAAGGGCTCCTTCGCCTGGGAGACGTCTCAGCCATCCCCCTTGCAACAGACCTGGCTCGCCATGCGGACCCTTCCGTGCGGGGTGCCGTCGCTCAGGCCCTCAGCCTGACGTCGGACAAACGAGCCATGGAAGCGCTTGAGGCTTTGCTTCAAGACCGGCAACCGTTCCCACGGCTGATGGCGGCCAAGGCGCTGGGAAACGTTTCGACCGTGACTCTGCCGGCTCTCCTCAAAACCCTGCGGGACTCTGACGAAACGGTTCGTATCGCCGCCGCGGCAAGCATCCTTCGGCAATTGGACCGAACGCCTTCCCAGGGCCGACGATAAGGATCGCGCGGTATGTTCAAATTTTTGATCCTGTTGCTTCTCCTCGCCGCGTCGTTCGGCGCGGGCTATTACGTAGGGCAGCGCCCCGTCGGTACGCTTGAGAAAACGGTGTCGGATCTTTCGAAGCGGTTGGCGGCTTCCGAGAAGCTGGTCGGAGAAGTCCGGCAATCGGTCAAGAACCTGTCGCAAAGCGCGTTGGACGCCGCGCGAAGCATTGAACGTGATCGTCGCCGCCGACAGGGATTGGTCGACGCTCAATCGCAGTTGGCCCAAGCCAAAACCGATGTGATTGATCGGAACTACGGCGATGCCGCCGGGAAATTGGCTGAAGCTGTCAAGGCCGTGGAACAATCCTCCCAAGCAAGCCGGGACTCCGCCGAGGTCGACACCCTGCTTGATCTCGCCACCTCGCTCAGAACGGCGCGTATCGAATTAGCCAGGGGAAAGTCGGTGCCGCTGAAGAAATTCGACGATTGGCAGCGGAGCGTGGAGCAATTACTCAACAAAACGTAACGTCTTGCGCATTGTTCGATCAGGCCGTGCCGGACGGAGAAACAGGCTGTTTCTTCCACTTGGCCAGAATCCGCTCCACTCTCATTCGCACGACCATGTCGGAGTCCTTGAGCAAGGGTTTGATGGCCTCCCGTCCCCGTTCGTCGCCGATGGATTCCAACGCGGCGGCGGCGGTCAAGCGGATAAACCAATCGGGGTCCTTGGTCATGTCGATCAGCGGATCGATCGCCGCCGTGCTCTTGATGCGGCCCAAGGCCAACACCGCGCTCTTGCGGACGTTTTCATCCTTATCGCGAAGCGCTCCGATCAGTCTCGCAACGGCCGGTTCCCCGAGCTCCACCAACGCCTGAATCGCGTCGTCCTTGAACTCATCGCTTCGGAGCTGGAGCATCAAGGGATCAAGAACCCGTTCGTCTCGGATCTTGCCAAGCGCCAGGATGGCGTATTTGCGGATGTCCCAATCCCGCAACAGTTTGATGAGCAATTCGACGGCCGGAGAGCCGACCTGCGCAATCGCCTCGACGGCGGCTTCCCGGACTTGCCAATCGCCGTCGCGCAGCGCCTTGGCCAACGGCTCGACGCAACGCTCGTCGCCCATTTCGCCGAGGGTGACCACCGCCTCGCGGCGCACCACCCAGTCCGGATCGCCGAGCAGGTCGATCTGGATGTCGATCTCGTCCTTGACCCGCTCTTCTTCGAGCCCCGCGACTTCTTCCGCGCCGACGACATCTTCGCCGACGCTCGGCTGCCGCAAATCCATTGGATCAACCGGATTAACCGACGGTCCATCGCTTCCCTCATCACCGACCGGAAAGTCGGAAGAGGCTGTGTCATTTGGCGCATCGGCAGGCTCGTCTGCAGGATGACTGGTAAGATTCTGTTCCATCGTCTTCGTGTGCCCGTCTTCGTCGTGTTTCCACGACGGGTCGACGCAATGATCGCCCGATTCCCTAGGCCGAGGCCGGCGCCTCCGTCCCCTGACGACCCGCCGCCTGTCTTTTGCGTATGGCAAGGACGCGCCGTTTGCGCTGCGCCCGTTTGAGGCGCTTCCTGAGCGACCTGAATGCCGCGACTCCATCCGGACCGACTCCGGCGGCGCGTCTTTCCGCGATTTTCTTCTTGAGCCGGACCTCTTCCGTGTCCGGTGAGGATTTCTTTTTCATCCCGTCAACTCCTTTTTATCCTGTTCGCCATGCCGCTTTCCTCCGCATGGACCGCTCACCTCGGGCAGAGAGGGGCCAGTCTAGAAGAGAGATTTCCCGCTGTCAACCTGCCGAACGATCTCTCGACGATCCATCACACACAATAGCCGCACACACAAGAGCCGCAACCGCACGGCAATGGCGTCATAGCAACAGCGCCGTCGCGGTTCGGTAAGCCAGATCGGCGGCCCCTCCCCATGCTCCCTCGGTCCACCGCCGTTGCACGAGCAGATCATGGGGCGGAAAGGGATGGGGCGGGGTATCCTGAGATCGACTTCCCCGCACAACCGGCATCGATTCGACCGTACGAAACGACCCGTCGGCCCTGGAAAAGCGGAGAAGGGGCGGCACGCGCCACACTCGCTCCTCGGCGTCGAGCATGAAGTCCGGCCTGTGATCACCGACGACCTCAAGCTGGATGACGGAGAGCCCCGCCTCAACCATTCCAAGCTGAACGGCTGCCGCATAGGAGAGATCCAAAATCCTGCCGTTCACATAGGGGCCCCGATCCGTAATCCGCACCCGCGCATGTTTTCCGTTCGCCAAATTGACGACCCGAACCATGCTCCCCAACGGCAGTGCCCGATGGGCTGCGGTGAAGGCGCCCATGTCGAACCGTTCCCCGCTCGCCGTGACCTTCCCGTGAAATTGAGCGCCATACCAAGACGCCACCCCCCGCTCCTTGATCCCGATATCCAACAGACTTTCGCCGGTCGGCAGCCAGGAGCACGCGCTCAGCAGGAGGGAAGAAAAAGTCCCGAGCACTAGAGTCGTTTGAATCAGTGACCGCCCAATACACCTTGTTTGTGTTCTCATACGCATCAGAAACACCGCGCCTCCATTTGATAAACATGAACTCATCCTCTGTTCGGAGCGGACGACTCGCCTGACCGATCCTCTCCGCATGCCCCTTGTGTCGCACACGAGCACACAACCGTTCTGAGACCAGACTCGATCGCTCAACCTGTCCGGGGATGCTGCGAAGGAAGGACGTGTGGCTTTAGTAATAAAAAGAAACGGGGAGCGAAGTCAACTCCCGTTCCGGCGGCTCATTGGGAGCCCGTCGCCGAACGAACGTGTTGCGACGGGCGATGAGTCGGTCATGATTCCCTCACGATATTGACTGCCCACGGGAGACTGAGTAAGATCCCTTCGACCGATGTGAGCCGTGCGTTCAGTGTGTATCGAACACTGCAAGATCGTTATCCTCCGCCCTTGATCACCCCGACACTGCACCGATGATCGACGTTCAGAACATGACGAAACGGTACGGGCATCATACGGCCATCGACCGCGTCACATTTTCGGTAGCCAAGGGAGAAGTCCTCGCGTTCTTGGGCCCCAACGGAGCCGGCAAAACGACCACGATGAGGATCCTGACCTGTTTCATGCCCCCGACGGAAGGAACCGCGCGCGTCGCAGGGTTTGATTGCCTCAACGAGCCGATGGAAGTGAAGCGCCGCATCGGCTATCTGCCGGAAACTCCTCCGGTGTATCAGGAGCTGACGGTGACGGAATATCTGACCTTCGTCGGGCGACTGCGAGGCTTGACGGGACAAGCCTTGACCTCGGCGATCAACCGCTCCGTCGAGCGGCTTCAGTTGGGGTCGGTCCGCCACCGGTTGATCGCCAATTTATCCCGCGGCTATCGGCAACGGGTGGGACTGGCCCAAGCCCTCTTGCACGATCCGCCCGTGCTGATCCTGGACGAGCCGACCGTCGGGCTCGACCCGAAACAAATCATCGAAATCCGGGAATTGATCAAGAGTCTGGTGGGATCCCATTCCGTGATTTTGAGCACCCACATCCTGCCGGAGGCCACCGCGGTCTGCCAGCGTGTCGTCATCATCAACGGGGGGCGGATCGTCGCGGAAGACACGCCCGAGCAATTGTCGGCAAGATTACGGCAATCGGAAAAGATCTCGGTGATCATCAAGGCTCCTCCGGCGGATTGCGAGGAACGCCTGCGCGCGATGCCGGGAGTCTTGAACGTGTTTCCGGGCCAAGGGGCCGGGAATTTCCTCGTCGAGTGCGCGCTCGGGCAGGATCTCCGGGACGAACTCGCCCGTTTCATCGTCTCCCGCGGGTGGGGATTGCTGGAGTTGAGAACCGTCTCGATGACGCTCGAGGACGTCTTTCTCCGCCTCACCCGTCACGAGGAAGGCCTGTCGCAGCCGCCCGAACCGGCGGCCGTCGTCGCGGCCGGGCCCGAACCTTCCGCGCGGGAGGCCGCCCCATGACGCCCGTGCAAGCCGTCATCGCCAAGGAACTGCGCGGCTATTTCGTCTCGCCGATCGTGTACGTGGTCGGCTCGGTGTTTTTGTTCATCTTCGGATTTCTTGCGTACATTTACGTCAAGTTCACCGGCGCGCAGGCCATTCAACTGATGCAGTTGCAGGGCGGCATGGCCCAGATCAACCTGAACGATCTGGTCTTTCGCAACCTCTTCGCCAGCATGCGGTTCGTCCTCTTGATCGTCCTTCCCATTCTGACCATGAGATTGTTCGCGGAAGAACGAAAGCTTCGCACGTTCGAGTTTCTGCTGACCTCGCCCATCGGCATCCATGAAATCGTGGCGGGCAAATTCATGAGCGTGTTG